>NZ_NMPS01000200.1:0-47416 GCF_002261125.1 Siphonobacter sp. BAB-5385
CTATCGCGAAAAGCCGCCTTTTTCATCCGCAACACGGTGGCCCTGAGCAGGATGAAAAGAGTGGCGTTCGCGATATGGACTAAATGACCAGCCAACGCAGCAGGACGAAATAGTGATCCTATTCACTAGTTAATAGCTGTCGATTGCTAGCATGAGATGTCCCTCATAAAATACCTAGGTAAACTCTTCTCTAACACCAATGCTCATACACCCGTTTTGCTAACTCGCGGAGGTGCTGCTGCAGGGCTGGCGGTTCGAGGATGGTAACGCCGCTGGCGTAGGGGATTAACCAGGTCGCCAGGTATGGTAAGGAACCTACCAGAAAAGTCATGTCAACGCTGCCGTCTGTCTGGGACTGATCGTGCATCCAGCCGTATTGGTGCCGGGTGTCCAGCAGGTGTTGAGCCAGAGCGGGCAATACTTCCGTACGCCGAAAGCGAATCACCACTTTTTCCTTGGATCGCCGCTTGGCTTCCGTTGCCCAGTAGTCCTGCAAGGTTTCTGGACGGGCCGCAAACGTTTCAGTATCCAGTGTTAACTGTTGAATACGATCCAGCCGAAAATCCCGAAACGATTGCCGAAGCCGACAATACGCCACCACGTGCCAGTGTTGACTCAGATACAGCCCAATGGGTTCAATCGATCGAACCGAGGGAAAGCCGGATTCCGCAGCTTGGTAGTGCAGATGTACCACCCGATGCGTGGAGATGGCCGTCAGTAAAGGTTCATAGGCATTGGGATAACTAAAGGGCTGGGCGGAATCCAGCACTTCAATGAGCGGCGTCAGCGTTTCTAGATGATCCCGGTCGCTGCGTTTCAGGGCGGATCGTAGCTTGTCCATGGCCGTCTGGCAATGTTCGGCTGTAACTGCGTCGGTTCGCTGGCGGGTCAGCTTTTCCGCGGTTAACAGGGCAATGGCTTCTTCTCGGGTGAAAAGAATGGGCGGCAGTCGGTAGCCTTCGAGCAGTGTATAGCCTTTGCCTTCGAGCGTAACGAGCGGTACACCCGCCTGTTCGAGCGTACGAATGTCCCGGTAAATGGTGCGGGTACTGACTGAAAAACGCTGGGCCAGTTCGGTGGCCGTTAGTAGCCGCTTGCTTTGCAGGAGGGTCAGTAGCGATACCAGGCGGGAAAGACGGGTAAATTCGGAATCAGGCATGAATGCTTACACTACTTTTTCGTTCCCTGAATGAACTTGGGTTTCCGTTGCTGATCCGCTCGTTCAACGACCTCGGCAATGCGACTTTGCCGCGTCTCAGCTCGTCTGGCCAGTACCAGCCATTGTAGAATGTTCCGGGTGTCGGTTTTGCTTAACTGCAAAAAATAGTCTAAGGCTCGGGGTTTTACTTCCAAAGCGATCCGCAAATCTTCAGGAATGATGCCTTCTTCCACCTCGTCCAGAATAGTCCAGGAGCCATTTTGCCGGGCGATTTCAATGCTTTGGAAGCCGGCTGGCATCATCAGGCCCTGTTCCGTCAATACCCGGATTTTCTCTTTGTTTACTTTCGACCAGGTACTGCGGGCTTTTCTTCGGCTGAAAAATTGTAGGAAAGCTTCATCACTGACTGGTTTACGTACGCTATCAATCCAGCCGAAGCACAGGGCTTCGTCCACGGCTTCACTCCAGGTCAGCGTGGGCAATCCTGACTTCTTTTTATAAAACAACAGCCAAACCGATTGCTGGGTGGTGTGGTGTTCGTGTAACCAGTCCCGCCAGTGCTGTGGGCTCTGGGGGCAAAAAGTTTCTACTGTTTTTTCTTCCATGCTCTACGTCGTTCACCTAAAACGTTGCTTGTACACCGTAAAGAAAAAAGGGATTGATGACAGCCCTATGTCAGGAGTAGTAGCCGTCATTCTTTTTTATTTAGAAGCGAGGGCGTTACAGACTCGTATCGATTGATTCAAACGGCGAATACCATTTCCTGTCTCCGCTTTGAAGCTTAAATGGGTAAATAGATTTCGAAAGTAGAACCCTGATCAGGCTGACTATGGGCTGTGATCACGCCCCCATGATTGGCTACTACTTTTTCACAAATGGCCAGTCCAATACCCGTTCCTTCGTAGTCGCTGCGTTTGTGTAATCGCTGAAAAACCTGAAAGACGCGGTCCAGATACCGGTCGTCAAAACCAATGCCATTATCGGAAACTGAAATCCGGCAGTAGGCTTCACTGGTACCCAAGGGCCGAACGCCCGTTGGTAATTCCCTGGAAGTTATCTGCTGTACCCGGATGTGAATGTGCGGAGCAACCCCTGGTTTTCGAAACTTCAGGGCGTTGGAAAGGAGATTTTGAAAGAGCTGTTCTAATTGAAAGCGGTTTCCGGCAATGGTTGGTAAATCGTCTACGTCCACGACCGCTTCTGTTTCCGTAATAGTTAGTTCCAGATCTCTTCGTACGGTCTGCACAACGGCATTCAGGTCAATCGGATCGCTCGCCTCCCGCTGCGTAGAGATCAGCGAAAAAGCGAGTAGGTCCTCGATGAGAACAGACATACGCGAGGCAGCGGCCTGCATCCGTTCCACGTAATCTACGCCATTCCCCAGCTGCGGGGCATGCTGCCGAATGAGCAGATTGCCGAAAGACTGAATCTTGCGAAGGGGTTCCTGTAAGTCGTGACTGGCTACATAGGCAAACTGTTGCAGATTTTCGTTCGACCGTAGCAGTAAGCGATTCGACTCCTCCAGTTCTTCGTTGGCCGTTCTCAGTTGCTGAACGGTACTCGCTAACTCCTGATTGGTTCTGGTCAATTCCTCCGTTCGCTTCTGGACCTCCTCTTCCAAATGAGCGGCCAGTTGACGGTACCGGGCTTCACTTTCCCGGAGTAACTGTTCAGCCAGTTTACGGTCATGGATATCGACGCCAATCCCAATCCATTTAATAATCTGACCCGTCTCAGGGTGACGGAACGGTGCTCCTTTATTCAGAAACCAGCGGTATTCGCCTGAGGCTGAACGGTTTCGCTGTTCCACTTCAAATCCCTGACCCGTTCGCATGGCTTCCCGAAATGCGGCTACCAGCACAGGGCCATCTTCGGGATGCAGAATATCCGTAGCAATCTGCCACGCCGTCGTGGCTTCATAAGGAACGCCACTGTACTGAATCCACCATTGATTCAAAAACGTCGAATCACCTTCGGCATTCGTTTCCCAGATTGCCTGTGGGATGGTATCAGCAAAGTGTCGGAAACGTTCTTCACTTTGAAGCAGGGCTTTCTGAGCCCGAGCCCGATCTACCGCCTCCCAGGTTCGTTCAGCCGTCTCTTCCAGTAAGTCCAACTCCAGTTGGGTAAACGCGTGGGGTTGTTCGTAATGGATAAATAATACGGCAATCAGCTGCCCCTGCTTCATCAGGGGTCGATTCACCGTTGCTCCTAACTGCAAAACCCGGTGGGCTTCTTTTTCAACATCAGTCAATGTAGGATCATTGGGAATGTCCGGGCGAACCACTGTTCTACCCGCTAAAAAGTCAGCGAGCAAGCTGGGCCCATAATCCACATACTGATACAGCCCTTCCAGATTGGATACGCCATTCACGTAGTTGCGGGTAACGATGATATGCGTATGATCGCCCTGATCTTCCGCATATCCAACCCGGTCAGCCTCGAGCTGTTCACCCAAAACCCGAGCCGCCTCGTATTGAATCTCGGCAGGGTCCGTTAACGAACGTAGCCGGTCACTTAGCCGCAGTAAAAACCGTTGGCGGGTTTCACTCTCCTGCAGTTGCTGGGTTGGATACGTAAGCGTGACCCAAACGCCGACGGTCTGCCCCACCTCATCCTGAACCGGATTATAGCAGAAGGTACCATTTGTTTCTATACCCCAAACCTGCCGACTCAGAGCTAAATCGTCATCACATCGGGCTTTGCCTTCCGTCATGACCTCCTCCATAAATGACTTAAATTCGGTCCAGGATTCAGCCCAGACCTCAGCGGCGGATTGGCCCGGCACCACCGATGTACCCCATTTCTGGAGAATCGGAAGATAGGCATCGTTATAAAAACAAGCGTATTGGTTTCCCCAGAATAAAAACGAGGAACACTGGGCGTTAAGTAGTAAGCCTAAGGTGAACTTCAAACTTGGTGACCAGCCTTCGGGATTTCCTAGCAAGGTTTTCGACCAGTCATAGGCACGAATCCATTGCCCTACTTCTCCGCCCCGGCCTAAAAATGAAAACGGGGTGTTATGCATTGATTTCAAGGGTGACGATAATAGAGCGGTGGAGTAACCTAAGTTCTAAACTCTTCCAGGTAGGTAATTACCCCTAAATGTAGGGAGTAAGATCATTTGTTAAGGTATCTTTTCTAAAAAGCTTTGCAAACGTATACGGCTTATAAGCCCATTGGCCTTCACACGCTTCACCTCCCTGTAAGTCGCCCCCGCTCCTTTTCTGGCTGGCTAACTCAAAAAGACAGGTGCTTGCCTGCTATTTCATTTATGCCTGATTACTGGCCCATAATGGTTGGCAAGCAATAATTTCAACCTTGATTCATTAAGGTTGAATGTTTTTTACTGTCGTGCTTTTGCTGGTAATCATTGTCCAATAGGCATTACCTTCTTCTAACTACTGAAGCTGCGAAGATGTTTGATTGAAAATTCGAAGGGCTCTTCCCCAGATTAATTGTCAATGGATAAATTGGTGTAGTATGAATACTTTGACAACGAGCGAGCCCACCGCACTTCTCAGTACAGCGGGCTCGCTCGTTGTCAAAAGTTCCTATCTGGCTAGAGCATTTACTGAGCTACTCCGGTTGGAATGGCATTCATCGTATACCAGGCTTCCGTTGCCCACAGTTTAGCACCTGTACTACTCATGACCGTATTGCGATTGAGTCGAACATAGACGACGTGTTTACTTTGCATACCAGGTAATTCAAGAAACACCTTTTTACGATCTTCCGAAACCTGAACCGTTTTGATGGTCAGTCGCTGGTCGTCCAGCTTAGGTCCGCCGTAATCGGCTGTTGGTTTAAACCACCATTGCCGGATGGTATAGTCACTGGCCGCCTGTCCACTGCCTTCCTTGAGCGGTTCGGTAAATTCGATTTCAATACCTTTGGGTTTGGCCCGTACGGCGAGCATTTCGAAGGCAGGCGTGTTGTTAAACGTCAGTTTCTGTAGACCATAGCCCAGCTTGCCCGTTTGGCCCCAGTTACCCGTAGAACCCACGCCGCCGATGTACAGCGAGCCATCGGGTCCCCAGGCTAGCCGATTCACGCCAGCTTCCAGGCCCTGCGTAAACCGAAATACTACGCCCTGGTACGCACCGTTTACTTTTTCGGCAAAAACCCGCTTCAACCCGCCGTGCGTCACATCGCCGTGAATCATCTGATTTTGATAAGGTCCGACGTTCAGAGTAGCCGGCTGGCTCGGGGAATTACCGATTTCGTCCTGCGTTAACCAGACTACCGGTAAGGTTTCCTTGGCATTCGCCGTGCCCGCAAAATCAACCGAGCGGGAACCATACCAGGCACCCGTTTGTAAATGAACAATCTTGTTTGCCGGTAACCAGTCACCCTGATTATCCGCAATAAAAATTTCATTATCTACGCCCAGGCCAATCCCGTTCGGCGTTCGCAGTCCTGAGGCAATGAGCGAGAAGGAACCATCCTTCCGGTTGATTTTCACCACTTTCCCGCGATCCGGAATCTGGGGTTGCGTACTGGCTCCACCTGGGTTGATCGCCGTCGCCAGCGTACCATAGAAATAACCATCTTTGTAGACCAGTCCGAAGGCAAATTCGTGAAAATTAGCGGATACTTTCCAGCCATTGCATACGGTCTGGTATTCGTCGATGAGGTCATCTTTATCCGAATCCACTAGCTTGGTCAGTTCCTGTTTCTGCATGACGTAGATTTCATTATCTACTACTTTAAGACCCAGGGGTTCTGCCAAACCGTAGGCAATCCGTTTCACCTGAATCTGCTCGGGCGAGCTTGCTTTCCGGGCATCAACCAGGTACACGGAACCCAGAGAATCCCAGGTACTAACCACCATTCGACCATCGGTAAGAAAATCCATACCGCCGACTTTAGGTTTAAACGACTCGGGTCGGGCCTGGCTTAAGGTAAAGCTGGGATGTACGGCGACTAGCGGCGACTGATCACCGGGTACTTCGTCCTTAATTACTTCAATGGCTCCCTGTTGCGTCCGTTTGATGTCCTTGCCTTTGAACGTAAATACGCTGGGCGGCACGACTACAAAAGCTTTACTACCGTAGGGCCGCCATTGCAGCGATACGCCTTTTCCGTACTCGCCCTGGTAGTATTCCAGGCGAAAAGCGTGTTTTCCCCCCTTCAGAATAATCTCTCCATCGGTGGGTTTCAGGCCGTGGTTCACACCGTTATCTACCACCAGTTTGTCATCGATAAACAAGCGTCCGCCATCGTCGCATACGAGACGAAACACGACGTTGGTCGTCTTGGGAATGTTCAGTACCCCACTGGCGTGCATGACGAAATTGGTCTTTAAGGTACCAAAATCATTATCCTCCCAGTGCAGGGCATTCATGGATCCCGACTGGATGGGAGCCATTTCGTCGTTGATTTCAGGAAGCGTCGAAAGAGTACTGCTAAACTGATACACATTGACGGCCATACCCGGCAGCTCCGTATTGGCGGCTACTTTGGCAGGATTGAGGGGCTTGAACGTGACAGGGTAGCTCGGTTTGGGCATCAGCTTACCCGCTTCCCGCTTTCTTTCTTTTTCAGCGTCCAGATCCAGAATGTAGGAAACCAGCGTAGCCGCGTCTTCGCGTTTCAGGTCCGGGTGAGCGGTCATGGGAATTTGACCCCAGTTACCTGCTCCTCCTTTGATTACTTTCGTGATCAGAGCTTCGCGGTTTTGTCCGTACGATCGTACCGTTCGGCAATGGCCATGTACGAAGGGCCCACCGTTTTTACATCGCGGTTGTGGCAGGTATTACAGTCGCTTTTCGCAAAAAGATCAGCGACTATCTGTTCCTGATTTTTCTGCTCGCTAGCTTGTTTTACTGCGGGTTTCGCCGTGAAACTGACTTTAAAGGTAGTCTTGCCGTTGGCGTTGAGCTGTAATTTTCCGGCAATCGTTTGAAAGGTTTTGTCCCCAGTTTGCTCCGTACCTGTTTCGCTCACGGCAAAGGTTCCGTCCGTTTGATAATCACTGGCGGCGGCGAGCGAATTCAGGTGCATAGCCAGCGTAACCTGTACCCCGGCGGGTACATGCTTCGTTACAAACGCTCGCTCAAATCCGGCCCGATTACCGGTAGCATCGAAAAATTCGGGGTTTTCTTCAATCTGAATTTTTTTGCCCTGGTAATCCAGTTCGTACTTCAGCGTCAGGCGATTCTGGTGAATGGTGTGGCCTTTGTACGTGATGGTGGGCGTTATTTCTTTCGCATTTTCTACGACACGCCAGGGGTTATCCGCTGGCTCTTCCATGTACGCAACACCCGAGGAAACGGGCTGCGGACCGTGAGCCGAAGTATATACCGGACCACCAAAATTGATGGTACCCAGCCAGGCCTTGTACAGCGAAGCGGTTTGGGTATTGTACGCTAACCAGAGTTTGTTGTTTAAGGCCACACTCAACATGCGGGGCCGACCATCCAATACGGATCGGAGTACCCAGGCTTCTCTCGGGCGATCCTTCGCGACAACCGTTTTTTGAATGGATGGAGGTGCAATAAAAGCAGTACTCACTACCGCCCCTACCATCGCAGTAGTTAGCAGCCTTACCAGACGGGCGTGATTCATTTTTAATCGAAAAGCAGTATAACTCATATGATTTTTTAGATTTTACGAAGGTCTGGCCTAAAACGAAAACCATATGATCTACCCGAATCATTTTAAAATCACATTTTCTCAATATGGGGTATTCAGGATTAAGCAGTCTGCTATTTAATAGCGAATACGCTAGCCTTGGAGAGTCCCACGCCACCGTCCTGTACAAATGGAAAGGTTATCTTTCCATATCGGAAGCAAACGATCGCCTGTTCAGATATACTACTGTCGTCGTTTTTCTATTATCCGGCTTTTCAACCGCTCGACTTGAAAAGAAAATTTTCGCCCTGTTGAGTTGGCTGGTTTTTTAGTCCCTATCACGAACGCTGCTAACTTCCTCTTGCTCAGGCCACCGCATTGCCGAGGGAGCCACCATGGAATGGCCCCCATGGAATGGTAGACGGCTTGAGCCCAGCATGGAATGCGATAGGACCGGGATCGGGTTTATGTCGTCCATGAAGGTATTCAACTATAGTTAACAACTGTGAATCATAAACTATTGCTGGAAGATGAAAACCTCTCCCGCCGGTGAGCAACGTAACGACCTACGGCAGCCGCAATGCGTTGGCCCAGAGCAGGCTGTCGTTAGTCGTGTAGAGGCTCACGGGCTACCGAACAGCCAGTAAGAAGGACCGCACTACGTCTAGGTGTATAACAAACCTCCCCAAAGCAAAACCAAAGCGTATGAATAGGCTACTGAACAGCCCCATCTGAATACCAAACCCAGTCTAGGTATATAACGCACTTATTTCAAACCCATTCACAAACCACTCAAAATCTCCCTACAGTAACCCCAAATCTGTCACTAACCCATCCAGACTTTTGAGGTTGTTTTTTTGTACATACTCCGCTAGTCCGTCTTCTCCTTTTTTCTCAGCCCATTGAAAATGGATGTCGCGTTCGCCGGCGTAGTCGTACAGAGGTACGCCAAAACCGCAGGAAGTTTGTACCAGATCGATGTCAGCGACGATCAGCTGACGCGTACTGGGATAAATCGTAAACTGCGGAGCAAGGCTTTCCCACTCCTCAGTGCCGGGCAATACGGCGTGACCTTTGCCGTACAGTTTGAGGATCAGCGGGGAGCCTTCAAACGAGCAGAACATGAAGGTAATACGTCCGTTTTCCAGCGTATGGGCGGAGGTTTCGTTGCCGCTACTGATCAAATCCATGTAAGCCACCTGGTTTTCGGATAGTACGCGAAAACAATCCAGTCCTTTCGGTGAAAGATTAACCCGGCCATCACCGCTCAAAGGTGCGGTGGCGACGAAGAAAATATGTTGTTTTTTGATAAATGCCTGCTGTGCATCAGGAATCACGGAATAGAATTTGCCCATAACCTTGAATAAGAAAAGCCCAAAACGATACGTGGCAAAAGTAGTATTCTTTTGCCACGTATCGTTTTGGGCTTTTCAATCTACTAGTGCCTTACTTTTTCCCGAACCAGCCTTTGACTTTATCCATGAAGTTGGACTCCTTTTTCTTGGGTTCCTCGCCAATCAGGAATCCGTACGGTTTCAGAGGCTCAATATGATCGCAGATAATCTTGACGATACCCAGTAGCGGCAGGGCCAGAATCATGCCCGGTATTCCCCAGACGGTTTCGCCCACGACGATAATGAAGATCGTAAACAGCGGATTGATGTTTACCCCACTGCCCACAATGAGCGGTTCGAGTAAATAGGTTTGGATAAACTGTACCAGGGCGTAAACGATGACAATCCCAATAATCGCGTTGCTATCCCCGCTCTGGGCTAACGTAATAAGAATGGTTAAACCCGTTCCCATCAGATTTCCGATGAAGGGAATGATTTCGAGCAAACCGCATAGAATCGCCAGAAAGATCGCGTGTTTAACGCCCACAATGCTAAAGCCGATTCCGTACAGCACCCACAGCATGACAATCATACTGGCCAGTCCCATGAGGTACTTCTGACCAACTTCGCTGGTTTTGGAGATGATGGTACGGGCTTCGAACTGGTCGTCGGCGGGTGTTAGTTTGAGGATGAATGTTTTGATATGACTCCGAAAGAGCATCAGCAAAAACAGGTACACCAGCATCAGTATGGTATCCACGGCCATTCCCATGACTCCGTTTAGCACGCCCGTCACCACGGAAGAAAGCTGTCCGGAACTGGAGGACTGCTGTTCTTTTACCATCTCCTGCTGCTTTTTGGCATCAATACCCAGCGTCTGACTGATGTACTGTTTGGCTTTGCTGACCATATCAGTGATTTTCTGATCGATGCCGCTCATGTCTTCGATCAGATCGGACAGTTGCCACTGAATCAGAAAGGCCAGTCCGGCAATAACCAGCAGAAAAAGGAAAATGCACAGCAGGGCGGCGGGTCCGCGACTGATCCCTTTTCGTTCGAAACGGATACTGAGCGGCAGAAATAACATGGCCAGTAAGCCTGCAATGACCAGTGGTACCAGTACGGGTTTAGCCAGGAATAAGGCTCCAAACAGGAGAAATAGAAAAATCAGAAAGCGGGTGGGCTTTACAAGTGCTTGCATCGGACAATACGGTTGAAGGTAAAAAAATAAATTGCTAGAAAACAGTGCCAGCGGTTCATTCCAACCGGATGATCACACCCGCCTGTTTATCCAGCGTTAGGGAATTATCTTTCCACTGTCCTTCCAGGCTGGAAGAAGTAGCCAGCTCCACGTGTCCTTTGAACGCATACGCTCCCGTGTGAACGTAAACGGGCTCATCACTCAGATTCAGGGCAACCAGGAAGTGATCCCGCCCTTGCCAGCGACGAGCATAGAGCAAGGCCTGCTCATTGGAAAATACCGGAATGTACACGCCGCTGTGCAGAGCCGGTTCGCGTTGTCGCAGAGTGATCAGTTGTTTGTACAGCCAAAGAATCGAATCCGGATCCTGTTGCTGCGTTTCTACGTCACTTTCAAACGTACTGGCTCTGATCCAGGGCGTTACTTCACTGAAACCACCGTAGATACTGGCATTCCAGAGCATATTCGTCCGAACGGAATCACGCATGAAGTACTGGCGTTCTTTCACCAGCGGCTGCGGGTCTTTTCGTTCGGCTACCGGGATTTCGGTCTGGGTCATGCCGATTTCATCGCCGTAATACAGCGTGGGCGTTCCCCGAAGCGTCAGTACTAACATCGCCGCTACGCGGGCCTGAGGGGCTCCTACCCGACTGGCGATGCGTCGCTGATCGTGGTTGGCCATCACCCAGTTGGGCCAGGCCTGCGGAGGTAATAGCCCTTCGTACTCATCAATGGCTCGGGCGATTTCACTACTCTTCCAGGGTAACACCAGCAATCGGCTATTCATGGACAGGTGAGCCCCTTCGCCCTGGATACCGTGATAAAATACGGTTTCAGGCGTAGGCAGATTCACTTCCACGAGCATTAACCGTTCCTCGTATGCGTCGATTAAATCCCGCATCTTGCGAACAATGTCATAGATTTCCGGCTGATGGGCCGAATACGCCGTTTGCAACTGTTCATCTTCCGGCATATCGGGCGTAAAAGCGGCGTTACGCGGATTATCCCGCCAGTGTTCATCTTTAATGAGGTGCCAGAAGGCATCGATGCGAAAACCATCGGCTCCACGATCCAGCCAGAATCGCATGATCCGGAACATTTCCTGCTGTACTTCCGGATTCCGCCAATTCAAATCCGGCTGATGTTTCCCGAAGGCATGGTAGTAGTATTTTCCAACGGCAGGCTCCCATTCCCAGGCCGCTCCACCGAATTCGCTGAGCCAGTTGTTCGGCGGATACTGATTGGCCCGGGGTTCTTTCCAGAGGTACCAATCATGTTTCGGATTTTCGCGGGAAGAGCGGGATTCCTTAAACCAGGGATGTTCGTCAGAGGTATGGTTGGGCACTAAATCCAGAATTATTTTCAGTTGACGCCGATGAGCTTCTGCTACCAGTGCCTCGAAATCGGCAAACGTGCCTGCTTCGGGATCGATGGCCGTATAGTCCGAAACGTCATAGCCAAAATCGTAGTGGGGTGAAGGATAAAACGGCGATAACCAAAGGGCCGTTATGCCCAGCCATTGGAAATAATCCAGTCGCTGGATCAGGCCTCGCAGATCGCCTACCCCATCTGCGTTACTATCCTGAAAAGATTTGATGTATACCTGATAAATAATTCCCTGTTGCCACCAACGTTGCGTAGTTGAGCTGTTTTCCATAGCTGATTCAAAAGTCCCGTGATGGGTGCGAAACGTGCTTGTATCAGGGAAACGATCTAAAGACCATTCTGTTTATACGTTGTACTTTTTCTAAAAAAACACAACCGCCGAAATCACCTTGAGGTGATTTCGGCGGTTCGTAGGGTATTCTTTGTCCGCTACATCGAAAGTTGTTCAAACTCTTCCTCGGAAAGCTCAATATCGGCGGCCTTGAGGTTTTCCTGCAAGTGTTCGATGGAACTGGTACCGGGGATGAGCAAAATATTCGGTGAACGCTTCAGCAACCAGGCCAGAGCAATCTGGGCTGTAGTAGCCTGATGGGCTTCGGCAATCTGTTGAATTTTGTCTTTCAGCTTATCCGGACCGGATGCCAGCGGAAACCAGGGGATGAAAGCCATACCCCGTTCAACGGTATAGTCGAGTACGGATTCCCATTGCCGGTTGCCGAGATTGTACAGGTTCTGTACAGACACGATCGGTACTACTTTTTCGGCCTGTTCGATTTGTTTGACATCTACTTCACTCAGGCCCACGTACTTGATTTTACCGGCTTTGACGGCTTCGGCTACCGGAGCCAGCGTTTCTTCGACGGGAATTTTAGGGTCAAAGCGGTGCAACTGCCAGAGATCGATGGTATCGACGTTGAGACGTTTCAGACTTCCTTCGATATTTTCCTGAATGTACTTGGGATCGCCGTTGGGCACCCATTTGTTGGGTCCCGGGCGGTTAAAGCCCCCTTTGGTTGCAATCACCAGACCCGAGGCATACGGTTGCAGGGCCTCGGCAATCAGAGTTTCGTTGTATTTAGGTCCGTAGGCTTCGGCGGTATCAATGAAGTTGACACCCCCAGCCACGGCGGCCTGAAGTACTTTTTTTGCATTTTCGCGGTCGGCTACTTCGCCAAACACACCAAAGCCGGTGAGTTGCATGGCTCCGTATCCCAGACGGTTGATCGTCAGATCTCCGCCCAAATCATAAGTCAGGGAATTGGTTTGTGTTGACATGGTCATTCATTGGTTTCAAACGAAAATCTTCTTAAGAATCTCATGCCATGCGTAGTGACGGAAGTATCCCAAAGCTCCGGGTTCTCTATTTTCTACGTTTGGGTTGTACCTAAAGCACAGGGCTTTGTATAAACATCAACGATTGGTGGAATGGTGCTCCTTAAAGTTGGGCATGCTAACCCCGAAGGGGTTCCATTTGATTAGCCCCGTATGCAATGCGGGGTACAAATGCGAGATTAAAACTCATGCGGGGGAAGTTTCGATCCATGTATGCAATGCGGGGTACTAATGCGGCATGAAAGAGAAATGCAAAAATCCTCCATGGGTTGTACCCATGGCTATGGATATTAAACCCCTTGGGAGTTGGGCTTGCTAATCCTGAAGCAGTTCAACATCAATACGGGAAGCCTAAGTGCGGGACGAAGACAAATGCGTGAAAACAGTAAACTACGCCATCGTCTGCCGCTGCAACTGATGCGAACTGCGGCGGAACTCGGCGGGTGTGATTCCCGTATTTTTCTTGAAAAACAGACTAAAGTTCGGCTGATCGGCAAACCCGATGCTATAGCCAATATCCTGTAAATTCCAGTTCGTCTGGAGTAAAAGCGATTTCGCTTCTTCGAGCAATCGGTTTCGAATGTGCGTACTTACGTTCTGCCCCGTGTATTTTTTCAGTAAGGCATTCAGGTAGTTAGGATGCACCGAAAGGTTGGCCGCGAACTCCTTCGCCGTTTTGATGGCAATGGGTTGCGTATAGTTGATATGAGCCGTTTCCTTCTCTAGTAAATGGAAAAACTCGTGCACGTGTTTGTACTCTTCCGAAACGTGATTCGGCTCGGGGAAGTCAGCGATCCGGGCACATTCAATCATCACGAGTTGTAAATATGCCTGAATGACATCTTCGTTGAGTTTCTGGCCGGACCGCTCCTCTTCCAGCATGCGTTGAAAGAGCGGATTCAAAACGGCCACCTGTTGCGGATTCAGGCGGATAACACTCTTTTTCTTATCCAGAAACAAGGTGTACTTGTCCAGCGTAGCTTTCAGTAGCGGGTGATGATCGAGCAGCGTCTTCTGAAAGTTACAGGAATACCCTCCCGCATTGCACGAGCGTTTTTGCCAGGAGATAATATCGCTAGGGTGGATAAAAATAATGGTTGGGTCATCCAGATAATAGGTATGCGTACCAATGCTTAGCACGCCCGAGCCCTCAGTGACCAACAGGATTTTGTAAAATTCCCGGCGGTTGGGAGACAGGTAATTCCGGCAGGGATTTTCAGCCCGGTTGATAATCCGGACGGGCAAGGTCTGAAAGTTGTCCCGAATTACGGGTATCAACTCCGGCCTGTCCCGTAAGGTGTCAATAGTCCGAGTGTCCAGGGTTTTGTGTTCCATGGCGATAGGTAAGGATGAGGTAAAACGGGTATTCTAAAATCCGAAGATTTCTGAAGGATTTCAGCCTTGCTAGTTGTAGGTACCCGTAGCAAACGTCTGATGAAGGTTTTAACGGAAAAATGAAAATGAAAAGTTTCCACGTTCGGGAAAATCTATTCATTATCCATACGGGACTATTTTTTGTCCTTTTATTAACGGCTAACTCCGTTTACACTCTTGAGTTGATGCTGCCTAATGCGTACAATAACACTTGAGATAACCCAGCTTAATTCCCTGTGTTTATACTTTGTTGCTTTCGAATCTCAAGTAAGATGGACAAAATGTCCCTTATGGTTAAATCCTTGTTATTCAGTAATTTGATATAAGTAAAATAACTTCCTAAAAGTACAAGACTTTCAGGAAGTTATCGTACAAAATTCTACTATAATTGAATATCAAATCTTTACGTATGCTCTGCTAGATATCTACTATATTCAAAGAAACCTATTTGTCTGTAAATCAGAGTTAAGCAGCTAACCACTAGCCAAGCAGTAGAAACCATGGATTAGCCACTTACTCCGCTCCTTTCACTTGCATGTCCATCGTATATACTGCTTCGGAAGCCGTTATAAACAGGGTACGGCGATCTTTTCCACCGAAACATACATTTCCTACCCAACCCGCCGGTACGGGGATGGTCTGGATCAGCGTTCCCTGGGGACTATACACCCTGACACCCTTACCTGTCAGATAGATGTTTCCCCGTTCGTCGATGGTCATACCATCGGACCCCTGAGCCGTAAATAGTCGCCGATTGTTCAATCGTCCATCGGCAGCAATATCGTACTGGTACGTTTTGTTGGCCTGAATGTCCGCTACATATAAACGTTTCCCGTCGGGCGTTCCAATGATTCCGTTGGGTTTCACAACCGTACTATCCACGAGTTGAGCTTCTTTTTTTCCCTTGGGCAGGAAGTAGACGTACTGTCCCGGAAGTTCAGGCTTTTTTCGCTCCCAGTAATCCCGTTGGTAATAAGGATCGGTGAAGTAAAGATCCCCTTTGGGGGTAATCCACAAATCGTTGGGGCCGTTCAATCGGTTTCCGGCTTCACGGGTCAGAAGTACCGTCACTTTTTTGTCCGGACTAATGGACCAGATCTCATTATTTTCATCCGCACAGGAAATCAGATTCCCCCTGGCATCGAAATACAGTCCATTCGAGCGACCCGTTTTATCCATGAACAAGGAAAGTTTACCTTCCGTATCCACCTTCCATATCTTATCGTTGGGCTGATCCGTGAAATACACATTCCCTTTTTTATCGGCGGCGGGGCCTTCCGTAAAGCTGAACTGTTTAGCAACCAGTTTCAAGGCGGCACCCGGACTCGTTACGGAATCAGCCGCGGGCTGATTTGACTAAACCCCGGAATTCCGGCCAGCATCAGTACGGCAAGCATTCGTTTCATATGGTAGCGTTTATGGTTAGACTTCTTGTGAATGTATTGAAAAACGGTAAGCTCTTAAATGTCGCAATCTCACCCGCTGAATGCCGGACTTACACACCTCGTTCCAGCCAAGGCTACATTACTTTTGTATCGATCAACGCACCTAAAGGATGAACATCCAGGAACTTCTTCAGAACCAGCAGCAAATGACGTAGAATTTCGTTGGGAGCTAATCCTTTTTTATCGGGTCCCTACGCAACGGCATACGTATCTGTTAAAAAAAATTCAGCAGGGCCTGTAAAAGGCCAGCAATCTTACGCATTAAACGGCATATTCTTACCCGTACTATTCTCTTCCGTTTACCTCTCATTCAATTACGATGAAACCGAAAACGATCAATCTATGGTACTGGACTCTGACCGTTCCCTTTGCCCTTCTGATGTTCATGGATGGCATAGGCGGCCTGATGCGAGCCGAAGCCGGTCAGGAAGTCATGCGGCATCTGGGCTACCCCTTGTACGTGCTCAGTATTTTTGGAATGGCCAAAGTACTCGGAGCGATTGGCCTCATCCAGCCCTGGTATCCCACGCTGAAGGAATGGGCCTTTGCGGGCTTCACCATCAATTTTATCGGAGCAGCAGCTTCCCGGGCGTATGTAGGTGATGCTATGTCGCTTATACTGATGCCCCTGGTGATGCTTGCTTTGCTGTTGGGTTTGTATGTTCTGGGAAAAAAGCGGGACCGTATGCGGGGAAAGTCGCTTGAACTAAGGTATTCGACTGACATGCGTAAACTCGCTTAATCCTATTAAACACAAACGGCAGAGAAACCCCTGCCGTTTGTTGCGGATTCTATTGAACATTACCTATTAAAATGTAGTGATTCCAGTTTAAAACCGCCTTTATCTACGTACACCCGCAGAGTATTTACACCCCGATTCAGCCGAATGGACTGAGCGGGTGTTAAGCTCCAGGCTTCGCCCTGGTTTCCCAGCGGCATTGCTTTTACGACGCGTTTGCCATTGACGTCTACTGAAAGTGTTCCACCGGGTGAAGCCACCCGAAAAGACAGTTGATACGTACCCGCTTTTTCGGCCTGAACCGTATACTGCAACCATTCGCCCGCTTCGCTATGACTGATGTAGTATCGGTCTCCTTCCCGTTCAATATCCACACCGTCGTTGCGGTACTGGCGACCCCGGTTGCGACGGTATTGACGCCGGGTGTGTAATGATAGCTGGCGGAGTCCGTATCGAAGTACGCGGACCGCTGACGACCCAGATCGAAATCCACGGCTTTAATCACCGTATTTTTCCTGAGTTGATGGGTGGCAAAAGGTCGCGTCTGGCTGGACTGTACCTGTCTAAATAGGGCGTCCACTACATCCGGATGAAAGCGGTTATTCTCCAGTTTGAGATTTTCCAGCAATTCATTTAGAATTCGTTCGGCTTCCGCAGCGGAAGGTTTCGCTCCCTTACCGGACCAATACGCCAGGAGTTGTTCATAACCCGGCGTAACTTTGATTTCCAGGGGATTGTTGATTCCCATCTTCTTTTCCTGCCACCAGCACCAGCCGATGTCGTGGCGTTCCATCAGGCCAATGGCATCCGTGAACCAGGTATTCGAATTTTCCCCCGACTCACCCAGCCAGATGGGCACTTTATAAGTATCCCGCAGCGTAAGAAATTTCTGAATGGATTCCTGATTATTGAAGTTTCCGTACTTGTGAAAACTCAGGGCCATGTTGGAATCCCAGGTGGGTAGAATACCTTCGTAATTATTACCGAACCCGTTGCCTTCGATGATGATCAGGTGATTTTTATCCACTTCGCGAATGGCCTGCGTAATCTCGACCATCAGTTTCCGTAACGGAATATTCTTCTTTTCGGCCGTACCCCGGACATCTTTCGGATCTTCGAAGCCCCAGTTGGGTTCGTTGATGATATCATACCCGCCAATCCAGGGATGATTTGCATACCGCTCGGCCAGCTTCCGCCACAGGGCTATGGTTTTTTGCTGATTGGCTTCGCTCTGCCACAGGGAAGGTTTACTTGGGTCGCGGTCCGAAATGGCCAGGTCATTGCCCTGTCCACCCGGCGTAGCGTGCAAGTCGAGAATCAGGTATACTTGGTTGGCCTCACACCAGTTCAGCAGGCTGTCCGTTAGAGCGAAGCCCGTTTCCAGCCAGGTATGCTGACCAGTCACCGGCTCCTGCTCCGTCGGTAAGGTATAGAGGTTGTAGTGCATCGGCAGCCGGATGGAATTGAATCCCCAGGCAGCCATGGAATCAATGTCAATTTTTCGGGTATGGTTATTCAGCCAGCGGGTGTAAAAGGCTTCCGTCTTCTCCGGTCCGATAAGCTCGTTAATGGCGGCTTTGATGCGGTACTGTTGCCCCAGGTTACTCAACCGAAACATATATCCTTCCTGCAGCATCCATCCCCCCAACCCCATCCCCCGCAGGATGATCTTTTTGCCCGCTCGATCAACCAGTTGAGTACCTTGGGCTTTCAAATACCCCTGACCACTGGCTGTTAGTGAGCACAAAGTCGCCAGTGCCACTCCGACGAGCAGCTGTATTCTTTTTCTAAAAATCATTGGTTCAATGGTAAAACAGGCGGTAGAGGCTTTACTTTTCGATCATTTTATAGACGCGGACGTAATCCACTTCCATCGCCGCCGGAAAAATAGTGGGATCAACGCCCTTGGCCCCGCCCCAGTCTCCCCCAACGGCTACGTTGAGCAGGAGGTGAAAACGCTTGTCAAACGGCCATACGGCGGAACCTTTGCCTTCGTTGACAAATTCGAAGATGAACTCGTCGTCAATGTACCCGCGGATGGCGTAGGGCGTCCAGTCCACGCGGTATCGGTGAAAATCCTCCGTAGCCCGGTCGATGGTACGGGTAGCCGTTTTTTGAGTATTGATTTTGAAGTAGTAGGCCAGGGTGTGCGTCGTAATGTGAACTACATTGGGGTCGTATCCCACGTGTTCCATGATGTCGATTTCGCCCGAATTCGGCCAGCCGCCGTAGGCCCAGTCGGTGGGCAACATCCAGATGGCAGGCCAGGTACCTCGCCCCGCCGGAAGCCTGGCGTTGATCTCAAAACGTCCGTACAGAAAGTCGCCCTTGCCTTTACTCACCAGTCGAGCCGAGGTGTAGTCTTTCCCTTCCTTACTTTCCTTGCGGGCTGTAATCGTCAGTTTTCCGTTGGCGACGCGGGCGTTGTTTTCGCTGTCCGTGTAGTACTGTAGCTCGTTGTTACCCCAGCCACTACCCCCCAGATCGTACCCCCATTTCTTGGCATCGGGTAATCCTGTGTAGTCAAATTCATCCGCCCAAACCGGCGTTTTTTCAAAAGTCCAGCTCAGGTCTTTGGGACCGCTGGTAACCGGTGGAGCCGGACTGACCGGCGTTTTCTGACCCGAACAGGCTCCGATACTGAGAGCGAGTAAGGCGGTACAGGAAACCGTTAGCAATTTCATACGCATGATTGAATAAATCGGCGGAGGCTAAAATGCCTCCGCCGATTGTCCGATTATTTCGTTCCGCCCCACTCTTTATTCTGCTCGATCTTGGTGTTCTCCATTTCCAATAATGGAATCGGCAACACCTCATTTCGGCCCGCTACAAAGCCTTTGGAGGCCAGTACTTTCGCCGCCGTACCCCAGCGAACCAGGTCAAACCAGCGATGACCTTCGCCAGCCAATTCCACCCGACGCTCCCGCATGATGTTGTCAAGCGTTGCGGGTACGCGGTGCAGGTTATCCTGATAGGCCCGGTCGCGTACAGCGTTCAGCAGAGCTGCCGCCCGTACCTGGTCTCCACCTCCCCGAACCAGTGCTTCGGCTTCCATCAGGTAGGTATCGGCCAGACGGATTTCGTAGATGTTCTGGGGATAGTTCAATTCCGGTGCACCCGCTCCCGTTGGCCGATCTGCCTGACGAGCCGCGAGTTTGTTCAGGAAATACCCCGTGTTCATGTACCCTTTTTCGTAACTCGCAATTCCGTTTTTCTCCAGACTGTCTAAGTTAGCAATCGTTGCCTGATTACGCGGATCAAAATGAATGGCGTTGAATAAATCCGGCGTCACCACCAGGAAGCTCCAACCCGATACGTAATCCGGAGCACCTTCTTTCAGGGGCTTGTAGCCCCGGGGACCAATCATGATGTTCAGCACGTTTCCTTCCGTACAGGAGATACAATCCCAGGTTCCGGCGGAAGTATTGGTGAACGAAATCTCAAAAATGGACTCGCTGTTGAATTTATTCCGGGTTTTAAACAGATCGCCGAAATTGCTTAACAGTTTGTATCCATACGTATTCGCACCGCCGGGCGTACCATTCACCAAAGCCAGTTCCTGAGCCGCCTGGGCAAATTTCTCCTGCTGCAAATACACTTTCCCGAGCAGTGCATGAGCGGCTCCCTGCGTAGCCCGACCCGCTTCCGTAGCTACGGGTACCGTGACCGGTAATACCGCCATGGCCTCGTTTAAATCCTGTTCAATTTGCTTGTAGACGTCTGCCGGAGGAGCCTGTAGTACATCGTACATCTCACTGGTGGAAACCGTCTTCGTCAGTAAAGGAACGTTCTTGAAGAGCCGTACCAGATCGAAATAGAAATACGCCCGCAAAAACTTGGCTTCTGCTGCGTAGCGATTTTTCAGGTTTTCGTCCATGGGAACACTGGGTAATTTTTGCAGCAGCGTGTTTGCCCGGAATACGCCCGAAAATCCTTTCCGCCAGAGTTCGCCCTGCGGGCCTACTGCTGGGGTCAGCGTGTAGTTGGAAAACACCTGGTAATCGGTTACGTCGCTCGGACCACCGCCGCCCGCGTAATGATCATCGGAAGCGGCATTGACGGCTCCCACTTTCGTGACATAGCCACCACCCTGCCATCCGACTACGTCATACACGGCCACCAGCCCGTTAAAGGCTTCCTGCTGATTCCGGTAATAGTTGGTTTCCAGATCGGTACCGCGAGGTTTTACTTCCAGGAAGCTATCCGAACAGGAACTTAAAAAGAGCAATCCCGTCGTTAGGAGTACGCCCAGTGATCTATAATTTCGTTTCATGTGTTTACAAAAAGAAAGGAATGTCGCCGGAGATTTCTTTTCTGGAGAAGTTTCCAGCGACAATTCCGAAGTCATTAAAATCCAACATTTAAGCCCAGCATGAAGGAACGAGCCTGGGGATAAATCCCACGGTCGATGCTCAGTACCCCCCCACCAATTTCCGGATCATAGCCGGTGTACTTGGTGAAGGTCAGCAGGTTTTGACTCATCAGGTAAATACGGGCCCGTTGCATGCCTACTTTTGAAATCACCCCTTTCGGCAGCGAATACCCCAGTTGCAGGGTTTTGATCCGGAAGTAACCGCCGTCTTCCAGGTAGAAATCGGAAGGATTCAGGAAGTTTTTGTTCGGGTCACCGCTCACAATCCGGGGATAGCTGTTCGTCGTTCCGGGTCCGGTCCAGCGATCCAGTACCTTGGTTTGCCAGTTGGCATTCTGAATATCCAGACGGCGTAAACCCTGGAAGATTTTGTTGCCCGCAGCTCCCTGACCAAAGAAGACCAGATCGAAAGCCTTGTAGGCGGCATTAAGCGTGAAACCGTACGTGATCGTTGGCGTTGGATTGCCCAGGAAGGTACGGTCGAGGTCCGTGATTTTTCCATCACCGTTCAAATCGGCCCAGCGGAAATCGCCTGGTTTGGCACCCGGCTGAATGACGGTACCATCACTACTCTTGTAGTTATTTACGTCTTCAATCGTCTGGAAAATACCCATCGTCTGGAAGCCGAAGAATGAGTTAATCGGCTGACCTACCGCCGTGCGGGTGATGGGATAACTACTGGCCTGGAAGCTTTGTCCGCCCGACAGATATTCCACACCGCGACCCAGGTTGGTCACTTTGTTTTTGATGTAGGATACGTTCCCGTTCATAGACAGGTTAAAGTCACCGAACTTCTTGTTGTACCCCAATTCCAGTTCAACCCCCTGGTTCGAAATATCGGCTACGTTAGCCGCCGGGTTCGAAATAGCTCCTACGTACTGAGGAATCCGGGGATTCTGCAATACATCCGTGGTCACTTTCTTGAACCATTCCAGCGTTACACTGACGTTGTTGAGCAGCGTGGCATCGAAACCAATGTTGGTCTGACTGGTTTGTTCCCATTTCAGGTCCGGGTTGGCCGGAGCGTTGGGGCTGTAGCCGATGATGTAGCTACCCGAAGTACCAAAGGTGTAATTGCGTCCGCTACCGATTGTTGAAAGGTAGGCAAAGTCACCGATGGCATCATTACCCACAATGCCGTACCCACCCCGAAGCTTGAAGAAATTCACTACACTTTGGGAGGGGAAGAAGTTTTCGCGGGAAAGTACCCAGCCTAACGACAATGAAGGAAAAATACCGTATTTATTGTTGGCACCGAAACGCGACGAACCATCGCGACGAATCAGCCCCTGCACGAGATATTTTTCGTTGTAGTTATAGTTGATCCGGGCAAAAAGCGAACTCACTTTGTGCAAGGCTCCTTCCGAACCATCGGATGACCGCTGGTCGGTCGGACGCTTGTAGTTGAGCGAAGCATCTTCAAAACGATCGGCTGGGATGTTGTAGAAGGTGACGCTTGTCATCTGCGTATTGTTATCCTGGTACGCTCCCTGGCCTAACAGTACAGAGACGTTATGAGCACCGATTTCGCGGGTATAGGAAAGGGTGTTTTCCAGGTTCCAGTCCAGCCGACGGTTATTGGATCGGTTAAACGAGGTTTGCGAAGTAATCGTTGTAGCGTTCAGCCAGGCTAGTGGCGAGAAGTTTTCACTGCCCCAGAAGGAAAGTTTTGCCCCCAGCGTGGAGCGTACTTTCAATCCTTTGATTGGTTCAGCCTCCAGGTACGCATTGCCTACGAAGTTATCCGCCCAGCTGTTGTTACCCAAACGGGTTTGAATATACGCGAGTGGGTTGGTAATTTCCTGAGCAACGGATTGTGAAATACCGTACGGGTTACCATTTGCGTCGCGGCGGATGCCAATGTTGGTATACGGAGCGGCTCCCGCTAGGGCAGGATCGGTTACGACCGTCGGCGTCAGGGGATCAAGGTTAATTACCGAGCTTAGCGGACCACCGAATTCACTGTTGGTATTGCCCAGACCGATGGATTTATCCCGGGCGTAACCCAGGTTCTGTCCGAAGTTGAGCCATTTTGCAATCTTGTGCGTCGAGTTTAAACGTAGGTTCAGACGCTTGTATTTGGAAATATCCGTGGCTACGATACCTTCCTGATCAATATAACCCAACGACAGATAGAACGTCGATTTTTCACTACCACCACTCAGGCTCAGTTCGTGCTGCTGGCGGCGAGCGTTGTTGTTGAAAATGATGGATTGCCAGTCCGTACCCGCTCCCAAAGCTGCCGGATTAGCGTATACGGGCTGTCCACCAGCGTTTACCGAAGCCTCGTTCCGGATGGTGGCGTATTGCGTAGCGTTGAGCAGATCCAGTTTTTTAGCGGGCGACGATACGCCGTAGAAACCGTTATAATTGACCTGAATGCTACCGGCTTTTCCTTTTTTAGTGGTTACCAGGATAACCCCAGCGGCTGCCCGTGCTCCGTAAATAGCTTGCGAAGCGGCGTCTTTCAGTACTTCGATGGATTCAATGTCTGACTGGTTCAGATACCCAATGCCGCCGTTGTCGATGACGACACCATCCACGACCCACAAAGGATCATTGTTGTTTAGGGTTGTAATCCCCCGGACCCGTACCGAAGAACCGGAACCGGGCTGGCCGGAACTCGACGCGATGGTTAGACCGGAAGCCCGTCCCTGTAACGCTTCTTCCAGACGCGTGATGGGCATCGTCGCCAGATCCGAAGACTTGACACTGGAAATGGCCCCCGTAACCACACTTTTCTTTTGGGCTCCGTACCCTACGACTACGACTTCGTTGAGATTACCCGCTTCCTCTTCCAGCGTTACGGCTAACTGGGTTTGATTTCCTACCGTAATCGTTTGGCGTAACATGCCCACCTGGCTAAATACCAGTACCGATTCAGAGCCTGGCACGGAAATCTTAAAGTTTCCGGCGGCGTCTGTGGTTGTACCTGTCGTTGTACCCTGCACCTGCACGGATACACCCACCAGGGCGGATCCATCAGACTTGGCGGTTACTTTCCCCGTCACAGTGAGCCCTTGAGCCCACGCTCCTATCGAACTTGTTAGCAGGCATAAAACCCAGACTAATCCTGTAAATTTTCTCCTCATCTGAGATGAATATGGTTTGAGTAGAACTAATAAAGTAATTGTGCAAAGCAGGCTCAAAAGTAGAGTACCGTACCTGGGATTCGGCTTTTTCACCACCCCTACATAAGCTCTACAACTTCTGATTTTTACTGCATTTTTTACGTTTACTTCCTCTACTTAACCACTACACTCTTTTTGTAATATACTGATAATAAATACGTTGTAAAGAATATTTTTTTTATAACTATATTGATAATTTATAGAACTACTTGACCTGGTTTTTAAACCTTTTCAACCTCTGGATTTCAGGAAAATCATAACGTGTGTGTCTTAATGAGCCATCAGTACTACACCTCTCACTTGCTTTCTTTAGCCAGATCAACCAAGAATTCATACAAATTGACTTCCGTAGACAGCAATAGTTTTTTACGGAGACGATAACGGCCAATTTCGATGGCTTTAACCGTTACGTTCATTAAGCGGGCGATCTCTTTGGAAGACAAATTCATTTTCAGATACGCACATAGTTTTAGGTCATTGGGGGTGAGTTCCGGGTAGCGGTCTTTCAACAAATGGAAGAAATCGTCATGAACGGTATTGAAGTGAAGGGTGAATTGTCCCCAGTCCGCATCCTTGCTTTCAACGTCCCGAATCAGGCGTAACACCTGCCGAAAACTTACGGCACTGTCTTTCGTATCCTGTTTTTTCGCCAGTGTAGATACTACTTCTTTTACTTTAACCAATACCTCGCCCCGTTGCACGAGTTGCATGGTCATCGCCGCCAGCTCGCGGTTTTTGAAGTCGACATCCGCTTCCAGCTGTTCATTCTGCAGGCGTACCAACTCTTTCTCTGCCCGGTCCAGTTCCAATTGATGGAGATACGTTAACTGCTTTTGTTCCAATCGATGCTTGCGTTTCTGCCAGTGAAAGAGATAATAAACCAGCCCGGCCGCCAGCAAAGCGTATACCAGATAACTCCAGTAGCTTTCGTACCAGGCGGGTTCAATGTACAGTTGATAGGAAAGTATCGCCGACTCGTTTCCCTGATTGTTCCGGGCTTTAACCTGAAAGGTATACGCCCCCCAGGGCAAGTTGGTGTAATCCTTTTCGCTTTTGGTACTCCAGGCTGACCATTCCTCGGTTTCCCCCCGCAATCGATAACTATATTCGGTAGTATTCGTCTCATATTCCAGGGGTGAGGCATAGGCAAAATGCAGCGAGTTCATGCCCGCCGCCAGTTGCAGGCGTTGCTGGGAATCTTGCGTAGCCTTTACTTTTCCCTGCTGTACAAAATAGCCCCCGAAGACAACGCTATCTCCGCTTGCCTTGATTTCACTGAGCAGAATAAGTGGTTTACTGACCTGCGTACGATACTGCTCGTAATTGATGTGAATAAAGCCTTTGTGACTGCCGACGAAGATGTTTTGCGGATCGACGGGGTACAGGCATTCGAAGCCACCCACCAGTTTATCCGTTAACTCAGGGAAGTATACGATTCGGAATTTCTGTCCATTCCGGGGCTGAAAGTCAATAACGCCGAGCCGCTTATGACTCACAAACCAGATATTCCCCTGGGCATCTTCTTTCAGATACTGAACGGCCAGATTTCCCAAAATGGGCTTGAACAGGCTGGAAGGTACAAAGCGATTTTGAGCCTCATTAAATTCATAAATGCCCCGTTCGGTACTGACAACCAACCGACTTTTGACCGAGTACACATAATTATATAGACTCGACGGAAGTCCATCCTGCTGGGTATAGAGGCGAATTTTCTGCAATTCCGTATCTCCCGGCGACCACTGCATCCTAAATACGCCCCGACTGGGATGGGAAGCCCAGATGGTACGCCGGACGCTATCGGCGTAGACAAAGCGGAGGGATTCTTTCAACCCTTTCAAATCCTGAATTCCATTCAGTGAGCCATTTTCATAGCGTAGATGCCGTAAACCATCGTACGTGCCCACCAGATAATCCGTACCTGAAAAGGGTATCCACAACCAGGTTCCCGGAAAGTGATAGACGGGTTTTACCTGGTCCTGTTCAATTTGAAAAAGTCCATTTTCGTGCCCCATGTATAGTTTCCCCCGCAGTTCGCCTAATCGCCAGACCTGCCCTTTAGCGGCTGGAATTTCTGTAAAGGCCCCCTGAGCCCGGCTTAAATCCTGCGTAGAACCTTCGAGCGTGGCCCGAAATAATCCATTTGATGTACCCGCGTACAGCGTCCGGCCCTGTTTGTACAAAGCATAACCCGTCGTATGTTTATTGCCACTGGGGTACAGGTATTGAATGGGGCTGTTGATGGCAATAAAATCAATGCCATCGTCGAGAGCCAGCCACAAGTTCTGATTACGATCCAGCCAGATCGCCCGGACATTGGAGTTCTGTAACCCTTCCGCACTCGTGTACTTTTGGAGAGCTTTTCCGGCCCGATTCATCAGATACACTCCCGCGGAGGTTGTGCCAAAGGCGAACGTCTCCTCGCCTACCTGAGCGGAACAGTAGATGCGGTCCGAATGGAATATGGCATCCAGGGCTGTGGCCTTCCGTTCCATTTTCTGGCCATGTAAAATAAAAAGGCCTCGTTCCAGCGTTGTTAGTAACAGGGTGTCCTGCCCGTAAGCTCGCAGCGAAGTGATACCAAACGTTTGCAGCGGTTCTTCGGATGATTGTAGTACCCAAGTTCCGCGTTCGTAACGAAACAGCCCTTTTTCCCGGTCCTGAGCGTATAACTGTTGATTGGCCATTCCCAAAAACGACCAGCTATGCGTAGGTTTATATACCGTCAGTTTTCCCTGATACAAACGCATAATCTGCCGGAGCGACTGAAAAAACACTTCCTCGCCCCGAATGCAAATGTGCCAGACATCGCTGAAATTACGATCTTTTGAATTCAGCAATGGCATCAGCGAATGATAAGTCAGGACGCCGTTGGCATTCGGGAAAAAGTAGCCGATTTCTCCCAGACCCCCTACGTAAATTCGGTTCTGAGCGTCGATTTCCAAAGCCCGGACTGCCGTATGATTCGCTAGTGGATAGGTACTCCAGAAACGCCCGTTGAAGGTAAGTAAGCCTTCATTGTTACCAAAGTACATGATCCCCTGGTGATCCTGAGCCACGTCCCAGTTCTGCATGCCGGCTTTGTATTCGGTCGTACTGTAATGGATAATTTGAGGCGAGGCTAGTTGGTGCTGGGCATGGCTCTGACCAAAGAAGGCTATGCTCAGCAGTAGGCACAAGAATCGATTCATATGTGTAGGGAAGTGGGCGGAGTTTTTCGACGCAAAATGGACCCTGTTGATTCCCCATCCGCGTTCCAGCGTTTTCGCTATCCAGTCAAAAAAGTGATGAAAAATCATCCTTTAAACTTCCAAAATTAATAAAAATACCCGTTGGAATGCTACGGATACTGGTAGGTTTTGTATGGGCGGCGAAGCAATCGCCCTTGTGTTTGCTTATTGTTTTTGACTCATGCAGAGTTAATGCTCCTGTTATTGTTCACTTCATCGGCCAAAAAGCCCCAATCATCGAAAGAAACGCCCTTTTGACTTCTTCACAGGCTACATTTGAAACATGAAAGGACAACACTTCAGCTTTTGAAGTACCCGTCATCCCCCATCTGAACACCGCCTTAACTTGAACTTTGTATGAAACGTTTTTTACTCCTTTTCGCATTGCTGTCTTTCCCAATGCTAAGCTGGGCAACCACTCCGGTAAAATCTGTTTTACCCTTAGGGCTTAGCTTCGGCATGAATCAGCAAACCATGGAAACGACCTTGATTCAACCGGGTCAATCCCTGCAAAAAAGCGTTTCTGAAGATTGCATTACGTACCAGCTTCGTCTACAGGACCATGATGCGGTAGTGAAAGGCTATTTTAAAAATAACGAGCTTTACTTGATTTCTATTGAATATAAAATTCAGCAAAAAAGTGAATTTGATGCGTTGAAGGAGCAATTAATCAAACAGCAGGGTGCCTGCTCGAAAGAAAGTTCTTACAACGCCGATCTTCAGGCAGCCACGTGTCAGTGGAATTCTAAAAATGGATTTGTTTCCCTGGTTTTATTAGATCATTCATTGGAAACGGTTTACGCTCAAACGGCTCGCCCTTCCTGCTCTAAAGCAATGCTTCAAGAATAACTAACTCCCCCCTTGCATACCTATGGGTACCGCTCACGAGTGGTACCCTTTTTTATTTTCAGTAAGTTCTGGATGAAGTACTGTAAGTTGAGTTATTCTTGATCCGGAAAAGATTTGGTCGTTCACGTATGTCTTTCCGTTCGTGATTTGACTACGTTTGCCTGTTGCATAAGCCTTCCGCTACTCCGGTATGAAAAAACTGATTTTGCTTTGCTGCTTTATTGCTGTCTCCGGTAGTCGCATACAAGCCCAATCCAAACTTTTTCGAGTAGCAGTACTCGCCGAAAAAGATGGCGGCGTACATGCTCCTTTCGTAGCTGCGGCAAAAATCTGGTTAGCTCAATTGGCCACCCAGCAGGTCTTCACGATTGATTATCTGGAGGATACCCAGCCAATTACGGATGCTTTTCTAGCCCAACACGTCTTGGTCATTCAACTCAACTATCCGCCCTATCGCTGGACGGAGCATGCAAAAAAGGCTTTCACCACCTACATCGAGCAGGGCAAAGGTGGCTGGATTGGCTTTCATCACGCAACGTTACTCGGCGAGTTTGACGGGTACCCGATGTGGCCCTGGTTTTCGGAGTTTATGGGCGGGATTGTGTACAAGAATTACATTCCTGATTTTGCTACGGCTACCGTTCGAGTAGAAGCGGGTAATCATCCAGTTATGAAAGGCGTACCGGCGAGCTTTGAGGTAGCCCGTGAAGAATGGTATACGTACAATCAAAGTCCGCGTCCCCGCGTGAAGGTGCTGGCAGCGGTGGATGAATCAAGTTATAAACCTGACTCGAAGATTAAAATGGGTGATCATCCCGTAATCTGGTCAAACGAAAAAATGAAAGCCCGCAACGTGTATATTTTCATGGGCCATCACCCGGACTTATTTCACAATCAGGCTTTCACTACGATTTTCCGAAATGCCGTCTTGTGGGCGTCGCAAACCCGTTAATTTGTTTCTCTTCCTGCCCTATTCCTCGTTTGACGCACGGCTTTTCAACAATTCCTGCTCGATGTCTTCAATACTGGGTAAGGTTCCTTTGAGATCGCTGGGAATGGACTCGGTAAGTTCGTACGCTGAGATGCCAATGGGTTTATTGATGTCTTTCAACGAGTATTCTGCCACCACTTTATTCTTCTCCTGGCAAATCAGCAGACCGATGCTGGGCTGATCGAATTCGTTTTTTAGCTGATCGTCTACAACAGAAAGGTAGAAATTCAGTTTCCCGGCAAACTCCGGGACAAACTTTCCCGTCTTCAGTTCGACGACAACATAGCAACGAAGTTTGACGTGGTAAAACAGCAAGTCGATATAGAAATCCTGCCCGTCCACTTCCAGGTGATACTGTTTCCCCAGAAAGGCAAAACCAGCTCCCAATTCCAGTAAAAACTTCGTAATGTGCTCGGTCAGGGCGTTTTCGAGGTCTTTTTCCTGATAATCTTCCCGCAGGGTAAGAAAGTCGAAGATGTACGGATCTTTGGTTAGCTGTTGAGCCAAGTCCGACTGAATAGCTGGTAAGCGGGCTTCGAAATTACTGATGGCCTTACCCTGCCGCTCATACAGATTGGATTTAATCTGCAAGCTCAATACATCGCGTGACCAACCGTTTTCCAGATCTTTCTGCGTGTAAAATTCCCGTTCTTCCCGAGATTTTACTTTATCCATTAAGATGACGTAATGACTCCAGGGTAATTGTGCAACGGACGGTTGCACAATTAGAAAATCGGGATACAGATCGGCAAATTTTCGCATATACAATAGATTCCGCTTGGAAAGGCCCTGCATATCCGGAAATTCACTCCGCAAATCTTCCGCCAGTTGATCGACTACTTTCGAACCCCAACCTTTTGCTTCCTGCTGAGAAAGAATGGTATGACCAATTCGCCAATACAGGTACAATAATTCGGCATTGGCAGCTAGTACCGCCCGCAAGCGGGATTTGCTGATTTCATTGCGAAGTTCGGCCAGTAAAGAACCGTAGTTGCTGGGGAGTGTCGACATGCGTTCAAAATTAACGACCGAAATTAGTACTTTATCCCTAAAATTTCATCAAGAAATTAGGGTACGGTCCTATTTTCAGCTTTTGAGTTTTGCGGGTATTAAAGGCAAGTCCCGCACGCGTTTGCCACTAGCCCGGTACAGAGCATTGGCCAGAGCTGCCGCCGTGGGTCCCTGTACCGCTTCACCGGCTCCCAGCACTGGTTCCTGGGGGCGATCGATCACGACTACCTCCACTTCCGGTATTTCACTCATGCGGAAAATCGGATACGAAACCCAATCCCGACTCGTAATCTGCTGGGCATCGAACTGTACCTGTTCTTTCAGCGTCCAGCTCGCGGCCTGAATCAGTCCACCTTCCGTCTGATTTTTAAGCCCGTCCGGGTTGATGACTTCACCGGCGTCAATCACGCTCCACAAATTCATGACCTGAATCTGATCGCCGATGACGCGTACGCGGGCCGCCACGGCACAGTACGCCGCCGTGTTTTTATAGCGGGCAAACGCGATTCCTACCCCCTCTTTCGGCTTTATCCGTTCGTTTTGAATCAATTCTTGCAAACGACGCAGTACAGCAATGGCCCGCTCGTCTTCCAGGTGCATGATCCGAAATTCAAAGGGGTCTTTCTTGGCTTTTTCGGCCAGTTCATCCATGAACGATTCAATCGCAAAAACATTCCCGAATGCTCCCAGAGCCCGCAGGGAAGAAACCCGCAAAGGTCCTTCGAACTGATGAGCGTCCACGGCTATGTCAGGAATGTTGTAATAGGGTTCGGAATTACGGATAGTACCGCCATTGATACTGGATGCCGGTTTTTTAGGGATCGGCGGGTCGAGGTAACGAGCCAGGAGCAGACTGGCCGGATCACCACCGGGCCGGGCCGTATACGTATCCGACCAGAGGGTATAGTTCCACTGCTCAATCCGACCCGTAGTACTCAGGCGAGCTTCGGCTTCCAGAATCATGGCACTACCGTAAGGTTCCCAAGCGTGTTCTTCATCGCGGGACCATTGCAGACGAATCGGATGTTCCGGATACGCCATCGCCAGCCAGGCGGCTTCGGCGGCTACATCGTCGGCTCCGTTGTGCCCGTAACAACCCGAACCCGCCATACCGATAACATGAATCCGATCCAGGGGCAGCTTCAGCAACCGATGTAGCGTTTCACGCAGCGGAAATACACCCTGACTGTGCGACCATACCCGCAGCGTCCCCTGCTGATACCAGGCTAGGGCACACGAAGGGCCAATGGAGCCGTGCATCAGATAGGGCTTGTAGTACTGAGCCTTGATCGTCGTAGATCCGGTCGGTTGCCCTTTTTCGTGCACGCGTTCAATGCGGGCGGGCAGGGACTTCAGGTAAGAAACGAGTGCCGTACCCGTCGGTAAGGGTTGTACGTCTGTCCAGCGAACACTTTCCTGCAAGGTCCATTGGGCCTGCATGGCCTGAAACTCTTCGGTAGCGATCACGCCGACCAAACTTCCCTGTACGACTACTTTCTGAATCCCCGGAATCTGTTTTCGTACGTCTGACTCATCGAGTTTTTCGAGGCGGGCTCCATACGAAGGCGGTCGCACCATGCGGGCGTGTACCATGCCGGGCAATCGCAAATCCTGAATGAACCAGGTTTCTGCCCGTACCATCCGGTTGATTTCGGGACGCGGCATGGGTTTACCCACCAGTTGATACTGTCCCTTGGGTTTAAGGGCTACATTCCCTCGTACCTCATCCTGTAATTGCTTTCCGTTGAGGAGTTCCTTCCAGCTAATCTGCTTATTTTTCCATCGAATGGTACCCGCGGCAAAGTGAAGTTCCTCTACCGGCTTCCGCCATTGCTTCGCCGCCAGTTCAAGCAGTTTTTGCCGGGCTGCCGCTGCTGCGTACCGAACGGCCATGGCACTGTTTTCGATGGATGCACTGCCAGCCGTATAACTTTCATCGGGCGTACGTTCGGTGTCGGCCATTACTACTTCTACCTGACTCAGCGGCAAATTCAGCTCTTCGGCAGCTACCTGAGCCACGGCGGTGCGAATCCCCTGTCCGAGTTCCATTTTCCCGGTAAAACGCGAATCTGACCGTTTTCCAGTATTTCCAGCCAGGCCCGAATGCGGGGATCTCGTTGCAGGCTGCCCGGCAGTTCATCCGCTTCGGGTACCCAGGACGGTAGCGTGAACCCAATCGTCAGCGTACCCATCGTTTTCAGGAAATCTCTTCGTGACGTCTGCATAGGCTTAGTGACTGGCTCGTTTAACGGCCCGCAGGATACGACTTTGCGTACCACAACGGCAGAGTACACGTTCGAGTCCTTCCCGAATCGCGGCTTCGTCGGGTTTGGGATTTTCTTTGAGCAGGGATACCGCCGACAGGATCATGCCGTTGAGGCAGTACCCGCACTGGGCGGCCTGTTCGTCAATGAAAGCCTGCTGCACCGGATGGAGTTGCGTGCCCTGAGCGATGCCTTCCAGGGTCGTGATTTCCTGTTTCTGTACGGTTTCGACGGCAATCAGGCAGCTGGGCTGAGCTTTCCCATCCAGCAGCACCATACAGGCTCCGCATTGCTGAAGCCCGCAACCGTACTTGGGACCGTTGAGCTGCAACTGATTGCGTAAGACGTACAATAAAGGAGTAGCCGGATCAACGGTGAGGCGGTGCGACTGCCCGTTGACGCGTAAGTGTAGGGTAGCTTCCATCGTTTCGCAAACTGGTATGCTTGCTCTAACGCTGGTACCAGGGGATTGTTTTGGGGGAAGAACGCTTTGGGATGAAAGGTTAGACAGTGGGCAGTACAAACGCCCCGTAATGGCCGTGGTGAGATATACCAAGGGGAATGTTTAGTCCCGTTGTGGTCTGTTGCCAGTAGGGTGCCCCATCGGTATCCTTGACGAATGCACCGTCACCGTAACGCAGGGCCGCTTCCGATCGAATGGCCTGCCGCAGAGCCGCGTGCTGAGATGCGTACGAGGATTCGGACAAGCCAAGCACCCGGGCCCGGTCGAATACCGGAACCGTACTAGCCAGAGTCAGGATATACGGATGAGTATGTTGGGTTTGGGTGTACAGGCAGCTCTGCTGGTAGCTCACCCGTCCCAGTCCGCTATCCCTATCCAGTTCAAAACAGTGAATCTGCAAAGGCACGAAGGCCCGTCCAGCGGCGGGATGCTGCTTGTACACGCTTTCTTTCATACTCCAGAGCGTCCAGACCATGCGGTCGGGATCGGAGGCCGTACGAATGCGTTGCTGCTCATCCGGTAGAAAAACCTTGTCAAGAAAGCCCCGACGTTGCCAGTTACTGTCCCGCCGGGCCTGAGCCAGATCGACCAGATCAATCACTGACTTTTTCCCGGATAATATCCATAGCTGCTCCGACGGTTTGCATGCGTTCCATGGATTCGTTGTCGATTTCAATTTGGTAGACTTCTTCCACGTCCAGCACAATATCCACCAGATTGGCCGAATTGATTTTCAGGTCTTTAATAAAATTTGACTCCGGTGAAAGCTGAGCAAAGGCTTCTTCGTCCTGTACGTAAGGTTTAATAATCTCTTTCAGACTTTCGATCAATTGGGCTTCGTTCATACGTATTTTTTGAATAGGACACAGGCGTTTACATCACCAAAGCCAAAGTTAGCTTTAGCAATGACCTGAATAGCTTTTGAAATAGATTGCTGAGGAATTTTTTGGGATCAATCAAGGCGGTAATGTCGGGATGTAAGTCTTCGCTGTTTCGGGAGGGATAGATAAATCCTTCGCTCAGTTCGAGTATAGCTGCCACGCTTTCAATGGCTCCGGCGGCACTCAGGCAATGGCCGATCATGCCTTTCAATGAATTGATATACGGAAAATCCGCACCACTTCGGCCCAGGGCCTGCGTCCAGGCCAGAATTTCGGCGGAATCTTTGGTGGTCGCCGTCAAATGGCCATCGATTAGATCCACGGCTTCCGGGGCTACTCCTGCGTGAGCCAGTGCCTGTTCAATGCAACGGCGTACGGCCGATGGATTCGGAGCCGTCATGGAGCCACCACCCCGCTGGCCACCGGCATTGACGTGGCCACCGAGTACTTCACCGTAAATAACGGCGTTCCGAGCCAAGGCACTTTCGAGCGACTCAAGAACCAAAGCACCCGCTCCACTACCAGGTACAAAACCGCTGGCCGTAGCACTCAGGGGTCGGGAGCCGCGTTCGGGCGAATCGTTGTGCTGGTAAGTCATCACCCGCATGGCGTCAAACCCGCCCCAGATGTAGGGACCATGATCGTTGCAACTGCCCGCTAACATCCGCTGGGCCTGACCGCTGGCAATGCGGTCGTAGGCCCACAAAATGGCTTCCGTGCCCGTGGCACAGGCGGAAGAATTGGTCGTCGTCTGGTTCCCACAGCCCAGCATTCCGCCTAAGTAGGCACTGATACCGCTGGCCATGGTTTGCGTCACGACCGTACTGCCCAGTCGCCGTACCTGCCCTTCGTCTACTTTATAAATGGCTTCCCGAAATTTGTCCACGCCCAGCATCCCCGTACCAAAGACAATGCCGCTGTCCCAGTCTGGTTCGGTCGGTTGTTCGGGCAGACCCGCCTTTCGCCAGGCTTCAACCCCGGCCATGACACCGTAGAGAATGCCGCTGCTATTGAGCTGTTTTAACTGCAATTCGCTGAAGTACTGTTGTTTCTGCTCCTCGGTGACGGGCGGTATACCGCCGATCTGACAGGAGAATTTTAATTCGGCTAATTGGGGTTGAAAACGGACGCCACTCTCCCCTGCCTGCAAGGCCTGCGTAAAAGCCGGGATCCCTACGCCATTGGGAGCAGCGACCCCCAAACCCGTAATAACGACGCGTTTACGCATAAGCCTCTGGTTTAATCATGCCCGCAATGCTGCCCCGGGCTACTAACTCGCCCCGACTGTTGAACAGTTGTACCTGACACTTTAATTTATGAAAACGGAAATAGTCTTTTTTTGAACGAACGGTTACGGTTTCTCCGGGATAAACGGGTATGAAAAAGTCAACCTGAACGGACGACAGAGCCATTTGAATGCCCTGTACCGAGGCTACCAGAAAAATACCCAGGCATACCACCCCGATCTGAGCCATGACTTCGGTCAGAATGACGCCGGGCGTCACGGGTAAATCCTTGAAGTGACCCTGATAAAAATACGAGTCAGCCGGGAACGTATAGGTCCCTTGCACGCCGTTTTCGTCCACGTGCTGCAAGGCATCTACGAATAAAAAGGGCGTCTGGTACGGCAGCAGGGCCAGAATTTCCTCGGATTTCATGAATCAATTAATTCAAATAAGGATACAGAATTTACCAGCGAAGCAGGACCCGCTGGGCCGTGAAACCGGGACCAAAACTTAGCATCAGCCCAATGGATCCTTTTTCGGGCTGTTTTTGCAGGAACCGTTCGAGTACGTAAAGAACCGTGGCACTCGACATATTGCCGAATTGCCGCAGTACTTCTTTGGTATCATCCAGGTTTTTATTCCAGGCACTGAATAGCTCTTCTACCGTCTCCACGATTTTCTTGCCGCCGGGGTGAAAAATCAGGTGCGAAACGTCGCCAAGCGTCAGTCCGTTTTTAGCCAGAAAAGGCTCGACAATGGCCGAAAAATGAGCAGCAATGGTTTCCGGTACGGCTTTATCAAGTACCATTTGCAGGCCGGAGTTAGTCAGGTCAAAGCCCATGATGTCGATGGCATCGTAGAAGTGATACATCTCTTCATCGATGATTTCGGGGCCTGTGTCGTCGGGATGCGAAGACACCAGTACACAGGCCGCACCGTCGCCAAAAATAGCCGCACTGACGATGTTTGCCATCGAAAAATCATCGAGCTGGAAAGTTGCCGTGGGAGCTTCGATGGCTAGTACTGCCGCCCGTTTGCCGGGATTGGCTTTCAGAAAATTCTTTGCGTAAATCAGTCCGGATACCCCCGCCACGCAACCCATTTCGGTGACGGGCAGGCGTACAATATCCTGCCGCATCTGAAGACTATTGATTAGAAAGGCATCGACCGACGGGATCATCATACCCGTACAGCTCACCGTAATGAGAAAGTCCAGATCGGTTGCCTGCCAGCCCGCCTGAGCCAGTGCCTGACTTACAACGGTTTCTCCCAGCTTGACGACTTCCCGCCGATAAATCAGGTTTTTTTCTTCAAAAGACGTACGGGTAAATACCTCTTCCGGGTCCATGATGGAGTATCGCTGATCGACCGCCGCATTTTCGAAGATTTTTACGACTTTTCGCTGAAAACGAGGTTCCTGACCAGCCAGCCAGGTTTCCAGAAAAGGCATAATCTCTTTGGTAGCCCTGGAATGCGGCGGGGAGGCTTTGGCTACCGTGGTAATGGTTACACTCATACGTTTTTCAAAATCCATTGGTAGCGGAATGCCCACTTCCAGGTGATACGAACCGAAGCAAAGGAAACCTGTTTGGCAAAGGCTTCGAGTTCTGATTTTTTGAAGCCCCGCAGGATGGAAATAAGTCCGTCCTGTCGGGTCATGGGATGCAGTCGGAACGCCCAGCAGACGAGTTCAAACAGGCGGTAGGCCCAGGTACTGCGATGCAGGTCATTGACTACTACACCGATTCGGGCCTGAGCGTTGAACAGGTTCAGCAGATACCGAATTTCAGTGTCACTGAAATGATGGAGGGTCAGCGTGGCTAACACCACATCATAATTCAGGGCTTGAAAATCAGAGCTGAACACATCCAGCACTTCATAGGAAATTTCGGGATATTCTAAGGAACATTGCTGAGCGTGATCGATGGTAAAAGCATTGGCATCCACCCCGATGATTTGCAAAGACTGGCCCGTTTTTCGGCCCCAGTCGGCTACGGCCCGGCACATATCGCCATTGCCACAACCTATATCCAGGATGGTCACTGTTTGCTGACGATCTACCTCCCGAAGTAGCTGTTTCACACCGTTCAGCGTAACCGCGTTGCCACCCAGCCAGCGATTGATGGCAGCGATTTCGTCCAGGGTATCCCGCAATTCCTCACCTTCCAGCGAAAAATCATCCATCACTTCGGGTTCACGACTGCGGTTACGAGTATTCAGAGGCATACGAAAAGGGTTTGCCGTGCGTTTGCCGGACGATAGCAGGAAGCAGTCCAGCGAAAAGCGGAGCGGATTTCATCACCAGCGAAGTCAGTACGGGTCGTTGTAACAGGGACTGTACGAGACGTCCGGCCGTGAGTCGGTTTCTAAAATTCTGGTTCCATTGACGGGTATACTCCGCTTCGAGCTTCGATCGGTCGGCGTGACGGAAAAAGGCCGTAATGGCTTCCGCCGCCAGTTTAGCACTGTGGATCGCCATGGCCATTCCATTTCCACACAAGGGATGAATGAGACCAGCCGTATCACCGCAGCGTAAGACGTGATTCTCGACGGCTGGTTTAGACGCAAATGATATTTGGCTGATGGCTAATGGTTTATCAAAAAGCGGCTCGGCTCGTTCAAAGAAATCCCGAAGAAAGGGGTTTTGCGAAAGCACCTGTTGCTGAAACGTTTCCGGATTTTTATAAGGCTTGAATACTTCCGCCTGTACCAGATAGCAAGCGTTCACTACTTCGTCTTCCACCTGCGATATACCGCAATAACCGCCCCGGAAGGTATGCAGGGATACCAGATCATCCGGAAAGGGAACCCGGTAATGAGCTTTCACGGCCATCCAGGGCGAAAGGGGTGTTTGCGAATCCAGCCGGGAGCGTTTTCCGTACGCCGCAATAACGACCGGAGCTTCGTACAGATAGTCTTCTGAAGTAGTGACGGTAAAGCGATTTCCGTCAAAGTCAATCCGCTGTACGTGAGCCTGTTCGATTTGTACCCCCGCCTTACGAGCCTGCTGATACAGATAGGCGTCCAGCCGATACCGACTAACGCCGAAACCACCCAACGGCAGAGCACTGCGTAAGGTCTTTCCCTTCAGCGTAGTCAGTAAAAACTTCGAAATTCGGGCCGGATTCAACGTATCCACCTCAATTCCCAGCGAAGCCAGATACGGACGCACCTCGTTGGAAATGTATTCACCGCACACCTTATGTTGCGGGTACTGCTGCTTTTCAAGCACGACCACCGCAAACCCCTGCCGAGCGAGATGCAACCCCGCCGTGAGTCCGGCCAGGCCCCCGCCAGCAATGAGTATATCCGTTTGTGTGGGCATCGTACGGGTTTCGAGGAGTTAGGAGCTTGTTGTATACCGATAAAGAGCTTTTTGGAAAAATTGTTTTCACTATCTCTAAATTAAAAAAGACACTTCTGTTTGTCTTCTTCGGGCGGAACACTACTCAGACTCTGGCTTTCGCTGCTACTTCCATACGCAGTAAGCTAGTAGGTGGACTTCACAGGTGATACATTTTTCTTATATCAAGGAAATTCTTTACGGCACCAAGCATACCACTTATTTTCAATGGGTTGCTATGATAAACTGACCATGGGTTACACCCATGTCTAATCTAATGAAACCCCTTCGGGGTTAAACGATCCAATTTCCCCTATTCCGCCTCGCCAACCCCGAAGGGGTTCAACATCAATAGCCCCGTATGCAATGCGGGGGAATCCAATACGAAGCTAACTATGGGTTGCACGCATGGCTATTTAGATGCCCCCCTGGGGTTAAAAGGACATATCTTCTTATTTCATCCAGACTTGCATGCCGCCTCCCCAACCCCGGAGGGGTTCAATGTAAATAGCCCCGTATGCAATGCGGGGACTCGGCCAGCCCGATAGGCTATGCCAGGTTTATCCTACTACCCCTGAATCTGCGGGATTACCTTTTCCCCGAACGTATCAATGAAAAGTTCCTGTTCGCGGTTGACATTATGAATGAGTAGTTGTTCAAATCCCAGCGACCGGTACTCTTCCAGCCAGGCAATATGTTGCTGAACATCTGCCGAAATATTGATCATTTCTTCCACTACCGCCGGGTTCACCTGATCGCCTAAGGCATCGAACTGTTCGGGATTCCGGATTTCGGTAAGTACCGTATTGGGTAATACGTTACTTCGCCATTGTTCGTAGGCCAATTGTTTGGCTTCCTGTTGCGTACGAGCATAAGAAATCTGGATTTTCAAATGCATGGGCTTCCCTTCGCCCCCACCCCGCCGGAACGCGTCAACCACTTTCTGAAGCTGGGCTTTCGGCTGAGAAACCGTAATTAATCCATCGGCCCAGCCGCCGATCCACTGGGCCGTTTGCGGCGTAATCGCCGCTCCGAAGATGAGCGGATTTATTTCCGGTCGACTGTATAGCTTCGCCTCTTCCACCGTCACCAAGCCTTTGTGCGTTACGGTTTCGCCCGCCCATAAAGCCCGCATAATATCAACGCATTCTTTCAGGCGGGCATTTCGTTCGGCTTTCATAGGCCAGCCGTCACCGGTAATAAGTTCATTCAGAGCCTGACCGGAGCCTACCGAAATCCAGAATCGTTCGGGAAACATCTCCGCCAACGTAGCCGCCGCCTGAGCAATGATGGCCGGGTGGTACCGCTGACCGGGAGCATTCACAATGCCGTAGCTAAGCGAAGTAGCCTGCATGGCGGCTCCGAGCCAGGACCAGGCAAAACCGCTTTCGCCCTGACGGGTTGTCCAGGGATGAAAGTGATCGGAGGACAGAGCGGCGGTGAAGCCAGCCTGTTCGGCCCGTTGAGCAAACGTTAATAGTTCACTGGGTTTAAATTGTTCGTGAGAGCAGTGGTAGCCTAGTTTGAGCATGGATACAAACAGATTAGTGGGTGATACAACGCATCTAAAGCATCCTTTTTCTGAAAGTTTTATGCCACCCAGACAAAGACTAAAGGATTGAAATCTAAAAACGGGATTAAAAAACGATTATTCCCATTCTTCCCCATCTCCTTTATTCCATTAACATTCAGGATATTTGTCCGTTAAGACCTCTCCGTAGCAACTAAGGGTTCGCTGCCAGAAACCGGGTCTTAAAATGACCTCTTTATCTATTCGTATGAAAACACTTTATAACTACCTAACCTGGAGTCATTCCCTCCGTGCCGTTGGGCGAATGTTCCGTAACGAGTCTGTTTCTGAACAGGCAGTCATTAGATCCCTAATCTGGTAGTGTAACGACGATTCTGAACGTCCCCGTACTCTTTCTTTTGCAGCGTTTACGGCTTAGTCTAAAAGACTCGTAAACGTATCTCAAATTTGTATACAGTTAGTATTCTTTCTTCGTATGGAAAATGAAACCCATGTGAGTATCAATACCTTCAGTATGTCTGAAGATAGCAATGGCTTTTTACTCTGGAAAGTCAGTAATCTTTGGCAGCGGGAGTTGAAAAACCACCTGGATCCTTTCGGACTTACCCATTGCCAGTTTTCTTTATTGGCCAGCGTCTATTGGAATAATCAGTTTAAAGAGCAGGTTACGCAGGTTGATCTCTCGGAACACACCCGAATCGATCCGATGACTACCTCAACGGTGGTTCGAACGTTAGAAAAAAAGGGACTCATATCCCGTACCGAGCATACGACGGATACGCGGGCCAAAGCCCTGGGGCTAACACCCCAAGGAATAGATACCCTGGAAAAGGCGATTCAGAGCGTAGAGGCCTTTGAAGAACAGTTTTTTAATCTATTCAAGGATAAAAACGAAGACCTCCGGCAAACGTTGCAGCTATTACTCAACTACTCCCGTTGAGTAACGTATACCGTGACTTTTGTTAGTAAAATCTGCTTTGAAAGTCTCTAGCAATTCCATTGTACGATAATTTTCTCAGCTTTACCAGCCCTTTCTTTCAACCTTGAAGGTCAGGGCTGGTCCTTTTTTCTACCTCTTATTCAAAACCTGTATGGAATACAGAACCTTAGGAAACACTGGTTTTAAAATCCCCGTCCTGAGTTTTGGTACGGCTACGTTTGGCGGCGGAACTGAGTTTTTCAAGGCCTGGGGTAATACCCAACTGGAAGAAGCCAGTCGGATGGTAAACCTTTGCCTCGACGCAGGTGTCACCCTCTTTGATACAGCTAACGTTTACTCCCGGGGCATGTCCGAGGAAATTCTGGGGCAGGCCTTGTCGGGTATTCGGCATCAGGCACTCATTTCTACCAAAGCCACCTTCAAAATGGGCGATGGCCCGAACGACTTCGGTTCCTCGCGGTATCATCTGGTCAAGGCCTGCGAAGACAGTCTGCGTCGGCTGCGTACGGATTACATCGACATTTACCACATGCACGGCTTTGACGCCCATACGCCGGTAGAGGAAACGCTGCACGCGTTGAATGATCTCGTTGAAAGTGGGAAGGTTCGGTACATTGCCTGCTCTAACTTTTCGGGCTGGCATTTAATGAAATCGCTTTCCGTTTCGGAACGTTACGGCTGGTCGAAATACGTGGCTCATCAGGCCCACTATTCCCTGATCAGTCGGGAATTTGAGTGGGAACTCATGCCGCTGGGTATCGATCAGAAGATTGGCACCATCGTCTGGAGCCCATTATCCGCCGGGCGACTGGGTGGTAAGTACCGCCGGGATAATCCCCTCCCCGCCGATAGCCGCCTTGCTCAGGGCGGTGGTGAAGGCCCCGTCATTCCCGACGATTTTCTGTACAACCTGCTCGATGTACTCGACGAGGTAGCCGCTGAAACCGAAAAATCGGTCGCTCAGGTTGCTCTAAACTGGCTTTTACAGCGACCCACCGTTTGTAACATCGTCATCGGAGCCCGTACACCCGAACAACTCCAGCAAAACCTGGCGTCTGTGGGTTGGAATTTGTCCCCGGAGCAAGTCAAGAAACTCGATGCGGCCAGTGATCGATATCCCGTGTATCCGTACTGGCACCAGCGAAAATCACCACAACTGAATCCATTGCCCGTATGATTCTTCCGGGACGATCCGTATCCGTTCGCGGGTACGGATCGTTGCTTTTCAAAGTCCGGATACAACCCCTCAAAACCGGGATTTAGTAGATACAATAAAGCGGTTTGGCGTATTTCGCTTGCCTAACGCTACCGAAGCCCTATCTTGTCTTGGGCAAAACGGGATTCTAACCAATCTTTCTTTGGCGAATAGTAAAAAAACGAACTTTTGTACGGTTTGCTGACGAATTCCTTTCCCATTGCTTTTTTCCCAACATTCCTTTTCATCTATGATCCGTAAATTTTTACTGGGTAGTGCATTTTTACTGGCGGTCACGCTCGCTCAGGCACAAACCATTCCTTCGCCCAAAGAGCATTTCGGCTTCACGATTGGCGATGACTACCACCTGTCAAACTACACGCAAACCGAAGCGTACTTCAAAAAACTAGCCGCCTCGGATCGGGTTAAACTCGTCGACATTGGAATGACCGAAGAAGGACGGCATCAGTATATGCTGATCGTTTCGTCGCCGGAAAACCTGAAAAAACTGGATCGGTACAAGGAAATCTCTACGAAGATGGCCCGGGCCGAAGGTCTGAACGAAGAGCAGGCTCATGCGTTGGCCAACGAAGGGAAAGCCGTGGTCTGGATTGATGGCGGACTTCACTCAACGGAAACCGTGGGTACGATGCAACTCATCGAAACGGCCTGGAACCTCGTCAATCGGAAAGATCCCGAAACGATGCGGATTCTGGATAAAACCGTAATCCTGCTCACGCACGCCAATCCCGACGGCCATGAACTGGTGGGCAATTGGTATATGCGGGAAAAAACGCCCGAGAAACGCTCGCAAAGCGGCTTGCCCCGGCTGTATCAGAAGTACGTAGGTCACGATAACAACCGCGATTTCTTCATTCAAAACATGAAAGAATCGCAGAATATTGGTCGGCAGTTGTTCGTGGAATGGATTCCGCAAATCATGTACAACCACCACCAGACGGCCCCGGCGGGTGCGGTCGTGGCGGGACCTCCGTACCGTGATCCCTTCAACTACGTTTTTGATCCGCTGATGATTACGGGGATCGACGCCGTAGGAGCTTCGATGATTAACCGGCTGAACGTGGAAGATAAACCCGGATTTACGCGTCTCGGCGGATCGGTGTTTTCGACCTGGTACAACGGCGGTCTGCGGACAACGACGCACTTCCACAATATGATTGGTCTGCTGACGGAAATGATCGGTAACCCAACACCAGCGGAAGTCCCGTTGGTACCCAATCGGCTGATTCCGAATGGGAATACGCCTCTGCCCGTTACGCCCCAAAAATGGCACTTCAAGCAATCCATTGATTATTCGGTTTCGTTGAACTATGCCGTACTGGATTACGCTTCGCGACACGCCGATGAGCTTTTGTACAACATTTACAAAATGGGCAAAAACTCCATCGATCGGGGTAGTAAGGACTACTGGTCGCTGTTGCCCAAACGCGTAGATGCCCTGACGCAGGCGTATCAGGCCGATCAGAAAAAAGAAGGTGGTCGTTCCGAAGGTCGGGAAGGTCGCTCGGAAGGCGGCGTACCGATGAAGTATTACGATAACGTCTTCAAAAACCCAACGCTTCGCGATCCCCGTGGCTTTATTATCCCCGCCGATCAGGAAGGGTTTTCAAACGCTACAACGTTTGTCAATGCTCTGATTCGTACGGGTATTCAGATTCATCAGGCTACGGCTGACTTTACGGTTGCGGGTAAGAAATACCCAGCGGGTTCGTACATTGTGAAGACGGCTCAGTCGTTCCGTCCGCACGTGCTGGATATGTTTGAACCACAGGATCACCCCAATGATTTCCAGTATCCCGGTGGCCCTCCGATCCGTCCCTACGATGCGGCGGGCTGGACATTGGCCTTTCAAATGGGTATTAAATTTGATCGGATTCTGGACGGATTCGACGGACCTTTTAAAGCTCTGCCCTACGGTGAGTTAGTGAAAGCTCCAGGTAAGCTGGCAGCTTCGGCGGCGGCGGGTTATACCCTGAGTGCGAAGGAGAACTATTCATTCATCGCCGTTAATGATTTGTTACAGGCCGGGGTTGAGGTGTATCGTTTGCCACAGGGTATTTCGGGTAAAGAAGCGGGTACCTTCTTTGTTCCGGCTTCGGCCAAAGCCAAGCAGTTGCTGGACAAGTCGGTAAAAGACCTGGGCCTTGACGTAGAGGGGGTTAGCAAGAAACCAACGGGTTCGTTAGTGAAAGTATCACCCATGCGAATTGCCTTGTGGGATACCTACGGCGGATCGATGCCTTCGGGCTGGGTACGCTGGATGATGGAGCAGTACCATTTCCCCATGAAGTTACTCTTCGCTCAGGAAATTGACGGCGGTGATCTGAACAAGAAATATGACGTGATCATTTTCGTAACGCGGGCGATTCCGGCCGTACGGACGTCGGGTGCTGGCGAATACGGTGGCTACATGATGCGGGAACCCAAAGCCGACGAGATTCCGGCGGAATACCGCTCGACGCTGGGTCGGATTACGCCCGAGAAATCGATTCCGCAACTCAAGAAATTCCTGGAAAACGGTGGTAAAGTAGTAACGATTGGTACCAGTACCAACCTGGCCTATCACCTGGATTTACCCGTGAAAAATGCACTGGTGGAAATGACGGCCAGCGGAACCGAGCGTTCCCTGCCAAACGAAAAATACTTCATTCCCGGCAGTATTCTTCAGGTAAATCTGGATTCGATCCAACAGGCGACCTGGGGTATGTCGAACCTCTCGGATGTCTACTTTGATTCAAGTCCGGTATTTAATCTGGCTCCGGATGCCATCGCTAAGGGTACGGTGAAACCACTGGCCTGGTTTGCTTCCAACAAGCCACTCCGCAGTGGCTGGGCCTGGGGACAGTCCTACCTTCAGGGCGGCGTAACGGCCTTTGAAGCTCCGGTGGGCAAAGGAACGCTGTATGCGTTCGGTCCTGAAATCACTTTCCGGGCTCAGGCTCAGGGTACCTTCAAACTGCTGTTCAATCAGTTGTATGGATTGAAATAGCGGTTGGTTTTAGAGATCTGTTTCTTTAAGCAAAACTCCCGGTCGTATGAAACGACCGGGAGTTTTGCTTAAGAATGGGAACGGATTAAAATCCGTTCCTACAAAATACGACGAGCCTACGGCTCTTACTTCCAACCGTAGCAATTTCCCAGAGCCATAGGCTCGATCCATTTCCTGAAGTTGGGTTTTAAAACGGTTGAATCGGAACGGATTTTGATCCGGCCCCAATCATTCAAACTTTGCTTTCACCGTACCCCCCAGCCAGTCATCCGTTCGGAAGGGGCTTACCGGGAAACCATCGGCCCCATACAGATTGGCATCCACCGGTGAATCCGCCCAGCCGTAGCGAACCGACGCGATTTTCTGTCCTTTGGGGTGGCTGACTACCACTGTGTTGCCTTTTATTTCGGCTTTGGCGTAATGGAATACGTGATCGTCGCCGGCCACTTCAAATCCTTTTAAATACCCGTATTTATCCCGGACCTCTAAACCTGAATCCGCGTATTTGAAGGAAATAATCGCCTGGTTACCGTTCATCTGAACGTTGGTAAACAGCGGCGAACGGGGGTTGGCAGGCTGGTTAAAGTCCTGCACCAGAACCTCTGATGCCAGACGGTAGCCTACGTCCTGTTTATTGGTGGGGTGAATATCTTTGGGATTCCCCACATCGGTCGTGACGGCCATTCCCGTTTTCGGCAGCCGTAGCGTCATCGTCTGGGCTTCCCGCAGTTCAGCCCAGTTACTACCCTGATTGCTGTTTTGCTCGGCTCCATAACTGGAAAGCTGGACGAAGTAAAAGGAGAACTCATCCTGCCATTTTTTCCGCCAGTCCGTGATCAGCAAAGGAAAAGCTTCCCGATACTGATAGGCCCGTCCGGCATTGGTTTCACCCTGATACCATAGCGTTCCCCGCATGCCGAAAGGTACCAGCGGAGCAATCATGGCATTGTATAAACTCGTCGCCACGTTGTTACTCAAATGAACGTAGGTATGCGGTTCGGCAAACGAAGGCATGAGTTTCCACTGATCGAACAGGCTAATTTTCTGATTCCCCACCTGAACGTACAAATCATTGGTTGATCCTTCCAGACCAAGCCCGAACCAGGGCAGATGGACCAGATTACCGAATTTGATAACGAGGCGGTTCGGTCCTTCCTTCCAGGTGCCCGCCGGAATTTTGATGGTACGTACCCCCTTCAATACGCCTTTTGAAACCAGCGTACCGTTAATATACATGTCGTTCGGACTATCGTTTTCGGCAAGCACCAGGGTCGTTTCCTGCGTACGGGCCTCGGCAGGCAGCTCAATCACGCGGGCCATATAGCCCTGCCCCCGAAACGCCCAGATTCCTTTCCAGTCCCACTGACCGATGGGATTGTCGGTACTATGCCAGGACGAAAAATCGTAACCGGGTTTGAGATAGGCTTCCTCATCGGCCCGGCTGGGTTGTACGCCCTCCCGCTTGAACAATTGTTTTCTTAGCTTCTGATCGTGTTGGGCATCGGCTTCTTCCCAGGTGTTAGGCAACCGCTGGGCATAGGCCTGAAATTCTGGATTACCCGCCATGCCTTCCTTGCTAATCCAGCCTTCAATTTGAGAGCCGCCCCAGGACGAGTGAACCAGACCGATGGGTACTTTCAGCTTCTGGTATAACTCACGAGCAAAGAAAAAGCCAATGGCCGTGAAACCACCCACCGTTTCGGGAGAGCTAACTTGCCATTCTCCCTGCGTAAGATCCGTTTTCGGCTGGAGGCTGACTTCGTGTTCAACCTTGAAATGACGAATTTGTGGAAAGTCAGCGTTTTTCTTTTCCTCGGCAAACCGATTGGATTGGGCCACGGTCCATTCGATATTCGACTGGCCCGAACACAGCCATACTTCACCAATCAGCACATCGCTGACCGCGACTCGTCCTGATTTGGCATGAACGTTCAGTGTATGCGGTCCACCCGCCTCCAGGGGCTTAAAAAGAACTTTCCAGCTTCCGTCCGCCGCCGCCCGTACGGATTGCGTTTGTCCGGCCAGGGTTACTTTGACCGTTTCTTTGGGCTGGGCCCAGCCCCAAATCGGAATCGGTTTTTGGCGTTGGAGTACGACGTGATCGGAGAATAAACGGTTTAGCCGAACCTGACTAAAACCGACGTTTGCTAGGCATAACAGCAGAAGAACAAGCAGCCGTGACATAAAACAAGGGTCGAGTAAATTGTATAGGCTTCTTCCCTTTGGAAGTAAGTTTTCAAAAATAGAAGAAGTTTACATCGCTTCTACTTCTCCTTCGACTACGTATGCGATTTTGATGGGAAAAGATTAGTCCGCATGAAGGGAATAAACCGTTTGGGGGATAAAAAAATAACCCGAAAGCTTCCGGGTTATCAATGGTAGTATCGTTTCTCAAATACGATTAAACGGTTTTAGGAAAGGCAATATCGAAGTAAA
>NZ_NMPS01000020.1:0-25016 GCF_002261125.1 Siphonobacter sp. BAB-5385
AAAGCTACTATCTCTTATAAAATTTATAAATAAATTAGAAACCAAGCAAGCTAAAGTACTGAGCTACCTCATAGATATCGGCTGTCGCGTGCCGAAGTTCTCCGTCTATGAATATACGGAAGGCATTCTCTTCGTAAGCAATATAGAAGAGAATGCCGCCCCCTTGCCATTGAAAGACGAGTTCCTCACCCACAAAACGAAGGCCTTGCAGGTGAGAAAAGGGTTTCAAAAGATCGTATACCTCGTACATTTCATTCAGCACTTGGCTGTTATCAGGTCTGACCATCTTGTGGTGTAGCAAGGGGAAAGCCGCTCCTGATTCATTTTCCACTTGCGTTCGTATCCCTGGGCGGCTACCCTGAGTTTATCTTTTCCGTACCAGGAGTTGATTTGGTCCAACGCTTCCATGGCTTTCTGCTCTTTCTCCCATGCAATCTCGGAAAATAACTGTGCTTGCCGGTGCTCCTCTGGCTGTAAACCCGAAACAATGCAACCCACCTTTTTATAATTGTATCCCTGCTGCCAGATCAGACCTAGTGCCTTCAATGCATACGCTACCAGCTCAGGTGTGTAACTCGTAGCTTTGGGAAGGTGAATGGTCTTAATTCCATAGTATTGTTTATCCTGAGTCCTATGCTGATTCGTGTGGAGGAATACGGTCAATAGGTTAGCGATGCTACCTTCCTTGCGAAGCTTTCTTCCACAATTTGCCGCATAGTTAGCCAGGGCCTCGCTAACTACTTCTTTGGAGGTCGTTAGCTCTCCGAACGATTTTGCCGTACACATGGCTTTCTTGCGATCAGGGACTAGTTCCAGATCATAACAGGGTTGACCGTTCAGCTCTTTCAAAAGCCTGAGCCCCTGTACGGTCATGTTCTTTGCCACCCAGGCTTCGCTCTGCTGGGAAAAATGCAAAGCATCCTCGCAGCCCATTGCCTTTAGCTTTTTTACGTACTGCCGACCGATGCCCCATAAATCAGCAATATCAAATCCATCAAGGGCTTTTTTTATTTCTCCTGGGGAGTTGATCATGTAGAGGCCACCATATAGGGGATTCTTCTTGGCCCGCCTATTGGCGACCTTGGCAAGAGTCTTTGTAGGGGCGATACCGATACTGACCGGAATGCCCGTCCAGCGACGTACCCGCTGCTGGATCATGTAGGCGTACTCGTACGGATCCGGCGTGAAAGCTTCGTAACCCGATAGGTCAATAAAGCATTCGTCGATCGAATAGACCTCATAGTGATGCACCATACTGGCAATCGCTGCCACTACCCGCTCACTCATGTCGCCGTAAAGGGTGTAGTTGCTGGAGAAAGGAACCACGCCGCACGATTTCATATAGGTGGCGATCTGAAAGGCAGGGCATCCCATTTCAATGCCCAGAGCTTTCGCCTCGTTCGAGCGGGCAATTACGCAGCCGTCGTTATTGGAAAGCACCACAATGGGACGATCATTTAAAGAAGGGTTGAAGGCCCGCTCGCAACTCGCGTAAAAGTTATTGCAATCAATAATTCCAAACATCACACACCGCCCTTTCTCTGGTAGGCCAACCGGTTGCCCAGATCCCGAACGCTAAAGGTCACCACCCCAAAAAGCTGCCATTCATCACCCGCTGAAGGTACAATGGGCTCGTAGTATTCGGATGCAGACACTAAGGCTATAGCCTTCCCTTGTTTCTTGTAAAACTTAACCGTCCACTCGCCATTTACGTAAGCAATGACGATGTCACCATCCCTTGGCGTCTTGGCTCGGTCGATAATCAACAAATCGCCATCATAGATGCCGGCTCCTTCCATGCTGCGACCGCTGGCCCAGGCGAAGACCGTAGAGGCGGTATGTTCAATCAATAATTCGTGCAATGATAAAACTCCTTCCCGGTGATCATCGGCTGGACTTGGAAACCCCGCAGCGATAGGCAAAGGACTCAGAGGGTAGAACTCTCTGGTTTGCGTATTCAGGTGAAAAAATTCGACGGTAGCCGCTCTCATGGCTGTATAAAATTATTGTTCACATTTGTAAAAAATTAGTCATTTGTATAATAAGCTAAAGTAAAACTTTAGTCATGAACAAATTATTTATACAAAAAGAGACAAAGAATTTTATAAGTATTTGTAAATCAGTGAAAATCGAATTTAGGTTAGCCGACGTATATAGAGCATCTTTAGCCGAAGGATTATCTATTCACAAATGTGAAGACAGTGCAAAATGTTTCTGCATTGTTTCGGTTGCTAGGTGTTGAAATAGCCCCCAAACTATTATAAATCAATGTGTTGTATAAAATACTAACAATTTCGCAAGAATGGGGTTATGCAGATACACGTTTGAAAGATGATATGCCAGGTGAGAATTTTCCTAATACCGGATCGCTTCGGGAGCGTTTAGATATAGATTTTGCCCTAACCTCGGCGGGTTTGGGCGTTTGGGAGCTGGATCCCGTTTCCATGCAGATCCTCTGGGATGATCGCTGCCGGGAGCTTTATGGGTCGATCAGCGACAATTACCTTCCTTATGATAAAGCCATTGCGTATGTCCACCCGGATGATGTGAGTCGGGTCAATGACGCTGTACATCAGGCTTTTCAATTAACTTCGGGAGGCAATTATGACGTTGCTTACCGAACCATTGGAGCAGATGATGGCAAACTACGCTGGGTACGTTTTTACGGAAAAGCTTCTTTCGATGAACAGGGAAAACCCTACCGCTTTGGCGGCGTTGCTCAGGACGTAACCCGCGATATGGAAAACCTGAAAAGTCAACAGGCTGCCCAGCAACAAATTCTGGATTCGTTTGAAGCGTCACCCGTAGGAATTGCCCTGATTGATCGTCATGAATTGACCTTCCAGCGAGCCAATCCCTTTTACGGAGAACTGGTCGGACGAACGCCCGATCAAATCGTAGGCAAGCCGCTACTGACCGCTTTACCCGAACTGGCCGGACAGGGATTTGACCAATTGTTACAGGACGTGCTCGATACAGGCATTCCCTTTATCGCGAAAGATGTAGCCGTTGCACTCGTTCGGAATCAGGTGTTGGAAACCATCTATGTCGATTTAACCTATCAACCCCAACGGCCGGTCAACCGGACCGAGATTACGGGGATTCTGGTCATTGCTACCGATGTAACCCAGCAGGTGCTTTCCCGGAAGAGAGTGGAGGCCAGTGAAGCCCAGCTTAAATCGATCATTGCCACCGCTCCGGCGGCCATGGGTCTTTTTGTGGGCCGCGATTTAGTCGTGGAGATGCCCAATCAGGCCTTTATTGATATCGTAGGCAAAGGGCCAGACATTGAAGGAAAGCCGCTCCGGGAAGTCATGCCGGAACTGGAGAACCAGCCCTTTCTGCAAATACTGGATGATGTATATACGTCGGGGAAGATGTTTCAAAGTCACGGCTCCCAGGTCAATATTGTCCAGCATGGCGTGATGTCGTACAATTTCTACAATATCACCTATACGCCCCTGTTCAATGAAAAAGGGGAGGTATACGCCATTCTGGATATTGCCATCGACGTCACCGAAAGCATACGCGTCCAGCAAAAACTACAGGAAACGCAGGCCAAGTTACAGGAAACCATTGAGCTGGCCGAGCTGGCTGCCTGGGAGGTAGACTTTACTACGCGAAAGGTGATGTACTCCGATCGTTTACGGGATTGGTGTGGATTTGAACGGGAAGAGCCGTTGACGATTGAACGGGCTTATGAAGTAATCGACCCTCAGAATCAGCTGATTGTCAAAGCAGCAATGGATGCGGCTCGTCAACCACTGAATGAGGGCCAGTACGAAGCGGAATTTTCTGTGTATTGCTTAAAAACGGGCCAGAAACGGATTCTGCACGCTCAGGGTAAGGTAATCCGGGATGAGCAAGATGAGGTTTGCGGGATCGCGGGTAGTGCCCAGGATGTTACATTGCAACGTCGAACGCACGCTGCTCTAGAGCTTTTAGTACAGGAACGTACCGAAGAACTAGCCTCCACCAATGAAGAACTCTTTACCTCGAATGAAGAACTGGCTCACACGAATGAGCAGCTACATCAGGCCAACGATCAATTGATTCGGTCCAATGCCAGTCTGGAGCAGTTTGCCTACATCGCCAGTCACGACTTACAGGCACCGCTTCGTAAAATCCAGCAATTCATTGACATTCTGGTACGACGCCATCAGGATACACTGGCTGAAGACAGCCGACTGCTGATTCGTATTCAGGAATCAGCCCATCGCATGGGCTTGCTCATTAATGATTTACTCGCTTTCTCAAAAATTTCGAATGGAAAAGCGGATACGCAGGAAGTAATGTTGTCGGAAGTGCTCGCTCAGGCCATTGACAATTTGTCGGTGGCCATTGAAGAAACGAGTGCTGATATTCAGGTCGAATCATTACCGGCGTTTTTGGGGGATGCCCGGCAACTCGAGCAGCTTTTTCAAAACGTACTTTCCAATGCCATCAAGTTCAGCAGTAAAGATATGCAGGGAAGTGCGACGGTACCTTGCATTCAGGTAACGTATCAGCAGGTACAGTCGTATGAGCTTCCCTTACTGGCTGGCTGGGCTCCCGTCTACGGAAGCTATCATCGGATTCGCGTACAGGATAATGGGATCGGTTTTGAGGAACAGTACGCGGACCGCATCTTTGGGGTATTCCAACGCCTGCACGGCAAAAGCGAGTTTGAAGGAACGGGCGTAGGACTTGCGATCTGCCAGAAGGTAGCTCTCAACCACGAAGGATTTATTCAGGCCCAGGGCAGACCCGAGCAAGGAGCTACCTTTGAAATCTATCTGCCTGTTCAACGTCAGTAATAGTTACCGTTTATTCGTTAAAGCGTTATACGTTTATTAAGCTTATTCATTGTATGTCCACAAAAGGCCCCATTATTTCCGTAGAAGATGACGAAGATGATCAATTTCTGATTCGGGATGTGTTAAAAGAACTGGGTGTGACGAACGAAATACTTTTCTTTAGCAACGGTCAGTTGGCCCTGGATTATCTGACCGTCACTACAGAACAACCCTTTCTGATTCTTTGCGACGTAAATATGCCCGTGATGAATGGTCTGGAATTGCATGCGAAAATTGCTGATAATGAGGTTCTGCGAAGGAAAGCCATCCCTTTTGTCTTTTTAACTACTGCCGCAAATGCTAACTTAGTGAACGAAGCCTATATGCAAAGTGTCCAGGGATTTTATCAGAAAGCCAGTTCATTTGAAACGTTTCAGAAACAATTAGAGGCCATCATCATCTACTGGCGGGGCTGTCTGCACCCCAATAACTTTCAATAGAAACCAGGAAAGGAAAACGAGCTACCCTGGTGAATTATAATGCACGGGAAGAACGGTACAGGTAATTGCCGGAGTTGAAACCGGTTAAAAAGAGCTTTTTTGTATTGTGAATGTATGGCGTAAGAAGTATCTTTCGCATTGGGTTTATAACTAAAGCGTATGCATAGCGACGTATCTGCTCCTTCGGGAGAATACCAACTTTGTGACCAGGAGCGGTTATCCTTAGCCTTACAGGCAGCTCAGGTAGGAACCTGGGAGCTGGATGTAGCTCAGCAACTCGTCTGGCTGGATGAGCGTTGCCGCGACTTATACGGGCTTACCGAACAGCAGTCCATTTCCTATTCCGCTTTACTCGAATTTATTTACGCGGAGGATCGTAACCGGGTTGAGGAGGCCGTTGAGCGAGCCTTACGGCCCGGTTCGCTTGGGCATTACGAGGTTGAATTCCGTACCCTGAATCCGAACCAAAACAGGCTTCGCTGGCTGTACTGCAAAGGACAGGCCTTTTTCAACGACAAAGGCCAGGTATACCGATTTTCGGGAATTGCCCAGGATATAACATCCCTGATCCAAACCCGGCAGCTGTTGGCGTACAGCGAAAACCACTGGCGAAATCTGGTGGATAGTTCAGCAACCGCAACGGCTATTTATCAGGGAAGAGACATGACCATTCAGGCCGTGAATCAGGCCATGATTACCATTTGGGGTAAAGATGCATCTGTGCAGGGGAAAACCTTTGCGGAAGCGATTCCTGAAGTGGAGGATCAGCCTTTTCTAAGCCTGTTACAGAACGTATACGATACGGGAATTGCCTACCACGAATCAGAAGGTAAAGCCATTCTCCAGGTAGGCGGTCGCTTGCAGGAATTTTGGTTTAACTATTCCTATGCTCCTTTACGGGAGGAGTCCGGGAAAATTTACGGTATTATTCACACCGCCACCGACATTACCTCTCAGGTACAGGCCCGCCGGGCTTTAGAAGTGCAGCAGCAGCAGTTCAAGGCCATGCTGGAAGGAAGTTTATTATTGAAATGTCTGCTGGATCCGAAGGGAAATATCACCTTCCAAAACCAGCGGTTTGGCGAGTATACAGGATTCACCCTGGAGCAAAGCCAGAAAAAAGGCTGGCAGAGCCTTTTCTCGGATCAGGACTATCGAAAGATAGAAAAGATCGCCTCGGAGGGAATACGGACGCAAAAAGGCTTTACCTGCGAAAGCAGATTACGCCGGCACGATGGCGAGTACTGCTGGCACGAAATTGAGTTTGTCCCTCTTTTTGATGGAAACCAACTGCTTACGGGTTGGGTGTGCCGGGCAACCAATATTCACGAGCGTAAGAACTTACAGCATCACCTGGAATTCCTTGTGCAGGAACGGACCGAAGAGCTGGAAGCCAGTCTGGAAGAATTACAGGCCCTCAATGAAGAGTTAGGAGCCAGCAATGAAGAACTACAGGCCTCGGGGGAAGAACTGAGTGAATCCAACCAGCAGCTTTCGCTTTCGAATGATCGTCTGCAACGCTTCGCGTATGTAGCCAGTCACGATTTACAGGAGCCGCTTCGGAAGATACAAACCTTTGGTTCCCTGCTTAGTCAACGATACGGACACGCGTTGGGCGATCAGGGTTTGTCGCTGCTGACCCGCATGAGTAAAGCGGGCGAGCAGATGTCTACGCTGATTCAGGATCTGCTGGCCTATTCACGGATCAGCGGCCAGGGCGAGCAGTTTCAGGTAGTCTCCCTGCAGCAGGTGCTAACCAGCGTAACAGAGACGCTGGAAATAAGTATCGAACAAACGCAGGCGATGATTGAGATCGATGCATTGCCCGCGATCCTGGGAGATGAAGGGCAATTGGGCCAACTTTTTCAGAATCTGCTGTCGAACGCCATCAAATTTGCCAAGCCGGGCGAGCGGCCGCACATTCGGATTGCCACTCAAATCAGGCTTCGGGAGCAGTTGCCCTCGCATGTGGAGCCCCTCAGTAAGGCTGATCGTTTTCATCAGGTCAGCGTGATCGACCGGGGCGTTGGTTTCAACGAGCAGTTTCTGGACCGTATTTTCGAGGTATTTCAACGCCTGCACGATAAGAAAATCTACAACGGTACGGGCATTGGTCTAGCTATTTGCCAGCGAGTGATGGAAAATCACGGCGGAGCCATTACCGCAGAAAGCATCCCCGAAGAGGGAGCCCGCTTCCATGTGTACTTTCCTTACTAGGTATTGCACGAATTTCCGTAGCTCCGTACCCAGAGCGATGGAAGGTCTGCACCCGATGGAACGCGTTTCCTGCCGGAGGAATCCAGTAGGCTAGGGCGTTGGATACGTAAGCACTAAAAGATTAGACTACTTAGCGGGATGAAAGGAGGACTCTCTACGGGTAGTGGATATTTGGTTGGGAGGGGCTGTTGCCAGTTTCTCCAGAAATGATCTGGGTACTAAATGGATAGCTTTTTTGCGTATAAAGCACTTAATTAGTAAGCTGGTATGAGGCATCAACGCGAGGCAAAAACATACCTGTTAACTTCTCTGAACACACGTTTGGTCTGACTTAATTTAGATTAATTCTGATTTGTTGCCCACCGAAAAGGAAAATCCTGACGTTTGATTCGTAGTTTTGCAGCCTTAATTCCGCTACGACGGTATGAATTATTCGACGGTATCTCGATTTTTCAGTAATGGCTTTACGAATTCCGGGAGTACTCCTCCTCTGCTTGTTTGTCTTTTCTTCCCAGGCTCAACACTTCATCAAAGGTCGCGTTAAAGAAGCCCAATCTCCTCAACACCCCCTGGCCGGAGCCAGCATTCAGCTAAGTGGCACGGCTCAGGGAACAGTAACGGATGCGGGGGGCTATTTCGAACTCTCAGCCAACGGACCCGCTATATCCCTTACCGTTAGCCATATAGGCTATCAGACCCAGCGGATTTCATTAACGGGCAACCCGGACCTCATCGAAATCAACTTAGTAGCGGCCAACGCACAAGGACTCAAAGAAGTTACCGTTACTTCCCGGTATTACAAGCCTTATCATCTGAATACCGTTTCCAGTGCGTTGCGACTACAAACGCCCCTGATTAACCTTTCCCAGAATATTCAGGAAATCAGTGCGGAAGTCCTGTATGATCAGGGAAGTTTAATACGACGGACGGGCTTAGCCGGAATGTCAGTGGGGTCATTCGTCAGGAAGTATCCAACAACCTCGGACCCTATATGTTCATGCGGGGCGGTCAGATTTCGACGCTTCGCAATGGAATTGACCTGACGCCCATTTACCGGGGGCCCGTTCCCGAAGACGCCGCTATCATTGATCGGGTCGAATTCATGAAAGGGCCGTCGCTGTTTATGAACAACATTGGCGACCCCGCCGGTACTTTCAACGTATTAACGAAGCAACCCACGGGCACGCCGCACTATTCGGCTACGGCCATGCTGGGGAGCTGGAATCTGTACCGACTGGCCGCAGACCTGGATGGCGTGCTGGACGCTAAGAAAAAGCTGCAATACCGTTTGAATGTCATGGGAATGACGAGCGAATCCTTTGTAAGGTATGACTACAACCGACGCCTGGTGCTGGCTCCCGTGCTGAAATACCAGTTTAGTGACCGTACTTCCGTGACGGCTGAATATACGTATCAGCAATTCCAGTATGCATTAATAAGTCCGATTGTAATGACACCGAACGGATACGCGAGCTTACCGCGTGACTTCACCATCCACGAACCTAGCCTTAAGCCTTATCAGGTTCGTGACCATACTGGCTTTCTGACCTTTGCTCATGCATTTAATAAAAACTGGTCGCTGACAGCCCGGGCATCCCTGCTGCAGAATGACTACGAGGGTATGTACATGTGGGTAACGGGCGTAAACCCCGCCAACCCGAACCTCCTGCTTCGGAATCCCAAGTACGATCTCGTCCGGATGCAGGTCTATTCGCAGCAGGTATTTGTGAACGGAAAGATCCGAATGCCCGGTGTAACGCAACAGATTCTGGCGGGTGTGGATATGAATCAGAAGCAGGTATTGGGCGATATTTACGTAACGTATGACACCTATACCGATGCCGCTGGAAAAACGCAGCCCAGGTATTACCCACTCCATATAGATGCCCCGGAATACCAGATTCAAACGCCGGATTACCGGACGCCGGGCGGACTGACTCACGGTAATACGGATCAATCCATCCGGTATTATTCACTGTATGCCCTGGATGAGTTGACCTTTTTTCGGGAAAAACTGCGACTGACGCTGGGCGGACGCTTTACGGCGGTAAATACCCACAACAACGTATCTTCCGTAGAGACTTCCTCAAAAGATCAGGTCTTCACGCCACGGGTGGGTTTGAGTTACAGCATTCAGCCTACCTGGTCAGTATATGCCTTATATGATCAGACGCTGATTCCGCAGGCGGGTATAACGAGTGCGGGGGAGGCCATTCGCCCACTGGAAGGCATCAATCGGGAAATCGGTGTGAAGAAAGACTGGCTGGACGGCCGCTGGAATACAACGCTTTCGGTGTACCATATTCACCGCAGTAACATCGTCGCTACCGATCCCAACAATGCCTTGTACCGACTACAAGTGGGTAAAACGCATGCTAAAGGCATTGAACTCGACGTGGTGGGCGAAGTACTGCCGGGCCTGAACGCCGTCATTAATTACGCCTACAACGATTCGAAAATCGATTCTGACGTCAATCCCCAGCTCATTGGAGCCCGTACACCCATGTACGTGAAGCACGTACAGAATACCTGGCTGAATTATCACCTGCCCGGCTCGAAGCTTTCCTCGTTCTCCGTATCGGCGGGTTATCAGTACCAGGGTGGACGCGGCGAACGTTACGCCACGGCCGTGCAGCATCCCGGTCCGGATTATTTCCGACTGGATGGGGGCATTGGCTGGCATTGCAAACATTTGAAGGTCAATGTTTTAATAAATAATATTTTAAATAAAACGCTAATTGCAACCCCTTGGTACCGCAATGGGTTATACTATTGGGTAGCTCAGGCTCCCCTCAATGCCCGCCTGAGTATGCATTACGTACTTTAGTCTTTTCCCATGTTAAAAGCAGTTAACCTAACCAAAGCTTACGGCTCGCATACCGCCCTGGATCACCTGAACCTGGAAATACAAGCGGGTGAAATCTATTGCCTGCTGGGCTCGAACGGGGCGGGAAAATCAACAACGATCAACCTGTTTCTGGGTTTCATTCCGGCTACGAGCGGTCAGGCATTCATCGATGGGGTAGAAGTTTCGGTGAATAACCAGCCACCCGCGATATGGTGGCGTATATCCCCGAAATCGTCAATCTCTACCCGACGCTTTCCGGGATGGAAAATTTGGAGTTTTTCAGCGGACTCTCCGGCTTTCAGTATACCAAACAGGAGCTGGGCCGTTTTATGGAAGTAGCGGGACTGCAGGCTTCGGCTTTTCATAAACGGGTATCTTCGTACTCCAAAGGGATGCGGCAAAAAGTAGGCATTGCCATTGCTCTGGTCAAAAAGGCAAAAGTTCTGTTTCTGGACGAACCCACGTCCGGACTCGACCCGCACGCGAGCAATGAATTCTCTGAAATCATTACCCAGCTCAGCTTACAGGGTGTGAGTACGCTCATGGCTACGCACGACTTGCTCATGGCCAAAAACCTCGGTCACCGCATTGGCATCATGCACGAGGGAAAGCTCAAACAGGAGCTGATTTCCGACGAAGTATCGCACGCCGATCTGACCAGAATTTACATTGATCTGGTGAAAGAAAAAGAGGTTCGGGTGTAAAGCTGATCGGCTGAACCCTCGTACGCAAGCCAGATTCCGTTTGGGTCGACATACAAACCCTGACCTGACAAGCCCTTATCCAGCATGATTCAACTCGTTATTCAAAAAGAACTTCGGGAGATTTTCCGGACTGCCAAGGTCGTCTGGTTGCTCATCGGCGTTCTGATCTTGATGGGTTTAGCCTTGTACAATGGCTATTCCTACTACGTAACCCATAGTGCCCTGCTGCGGGAATCCCAGCAAGTGACGTACCAGCAGTTTATCTCGCAGGGCGATAAAAACCCGCACCTGGGGGCTCATTTTGGCTTTTATGCCTACAAGCCCACGGCCGAACTGGCCATGATCGACAACGGTATCGAAGACTATACCGGTAATTCCTTTTACCTCGAACCGCATAAACGCGGCGTGGTACGCTTTCGGGAAGTGACCGATGCCACGGGAATCCGGAGTTTCGGGTTTTTCAACGTCGGCTATTTCGCCCAGTTCATTCTGCCGCTGTTCATCTTTCTCATTGCTCACAATATCTTTTCGAAAGAATGGGAAAATGGGACCATCAAAATGATCTTAAGCTCAAAAGCCACGACGCGACAGATTTTTACGGGTAAATTACTCGCCTGCCTGATTCTGGTTTTTACGCTGCTAGTACTCTTGGGCATCGCCTCGCTGGGTTTGTTGAGTCTGGGAACGGATTCAAACCATTTGCCGCAGATTCTGGAAGCTTATGGCCTGTACTGGCTGGGTTTGGCCGTTTTTTGCCTGTTGATTACCATCATTGGTGTGTCCGTATCCCTGCTCACGCGGAATTCTTCGCTATCACTGGTAAGCCTGTCCGGCTTCTGGTTACTGGGTGTGTTTCTCATTCCGCGTTTATCCAGTGAGATTTCCAAGCGACTGTACCCATCCATTACTTCGCTGGAATTTGAGAATACGACCTTCCATGACAAGGAATACGGAGTTGATGGCGAAGGAACAAAAGACGAACGGCGAGCCATTCTGGAAAAAGAAACCCTGAAGAAATACGGCGTAACCCGGCTCGAAGACTTACCCGTTTTTTACATTCCCATCACCATCGAACATTTCGAAGAATCGGATGGCAAAGTCATGGATCGGGCGTACGAGGCCGTGGAGACGAATGAGAAAAAACAGAATGCCGTCCTGCTAACCTCTTCCGTATTTTCTCCCTTTCTGGCTTTTCGGGATTTTTCGATGCGGATGACGGCAACGGATATGCATACGCACAATGATTTTGCGGAGAAAGCGGAGCTGCACCGCCGGAAAGTAGGCGTAATCGTGGATGATTTTTACCAGCAAAACACCGTGGCGGGGAATGACTTCTGGAAAACCGTCCCGCAGTTTGCGTATACCGCTCCGGGAATTGGCTGGCGACTGGCTTCGGCCGCCCCATCCATCGCCATTTTGCTCGGCTGGACGCTCGTATCCGTGCTGCTGATGTTCTTCTCGTATCGAAAAATGACCGTGTAGGTTCTGATTGTTTGTGGAGGTAAACGCATGAAATTAGCCATCGTTCGGGTCATCTGGAACCTGGAATTGAAAATATTATCCCGGAATAAAGTACTGGTGGCCTTATTTGCCATTATGCTGATGATGCTCCTTTCCGCCCTTTGGATTGGCAACAGCATGTACCGGAAACAGGAGCAGACTATCGGTAAAATTCAGGTTCACGAAGCCGAAATGCTCGATAGCCTCAAAACGCGTATCCGCCGGATTGAATCGAATCACATGGTGCATCCCGGCTTCATCTGGGACGATCCGACCTTTGCCTACAACACCGCCCGTAACGAAGGGCCCAAGTTTGCGGTCAAGCAACCCTTTGTCTTACAGGCTCTTAACGTGGGGCAAAGTGATATTCAGCCCTTTTATTACAAAGTGTACATCAATAAAAAGCAGTACCTGACGTACGAAGGGGAAATCGATAATAGTCTGCTCCAGTTCATTGGGAACTTCGATTTTGCCTTCGTGGTCATCTACCTGTTTCCCTTGCTGATCATTGTCTTTACGTACAATGTGCTGTCGAGCGAAAAGGAGCAGGGAACCTGGGTACTGCTCAAAACCAGTAATCAATCCATTGCTCGTTTGATTCAGCTACGGGTGGGCATTCGTTATGTGCTCTTTACGGGGCTGTTCTGGTTGCTGGTCATTCCTATTATGGTAGCTCTGCTGGGCAGCAGCTTTTTAGCCACTTCGAACTGGTGGTGGACTTTCGCCCTGGTTTCGCTGTACTTCGGGTTCTGGTTTGTCCTTTCTTTTCTGGTGAACAGTTTCTCGTTGTCCTCGACCGTAAACGCCATGGTTTTGATTTTTCTCTGGCTGTTTACGGGGATCCTGATTCCCAATGTATTACAGATTGGTCTGAATCAGGCGTATCCCATTCCCAGCCGGATTTCGCAGACCAATGAGGAACGGAAAGCAGTGAACAAATACTTTGAGAAAGACGGACAACTGTTAACCAAGGAAGTCTTCAGTAGCCCCCGGACCCTGATTCGGCAGGCTTCGATTGTCACGCCCGGTATGGTGTATGGGTATGGCGTAATCGTTTATAAAAGTCAGGAAATCAAAGATGCGGCGGCGGAGGTAGCGGAGCGAAAGTTGTACGGGCAAATCGAAAAACAGCAGGCGGCCATTCAGGCTTTTCAACTGCTCAGTCCGGCTCTAATGATGCAGGAAGAGCTTTCCGCTTTGTCGGGAACGCACTGGTATCAGTTTAATGCCTTTAGCCGCGATGTGGATCAGTTCCGGAAACGCACGCAGCAGTTTTATTATCCGAAAATGGCCTACGAATCTACCTATCGCACGTTTTCCGTGAAAGACGCCGAGACGATTCCAACCTTTACGCCCAGGTCCTACCATGCGTATAGCTGGAGTACAGTTCCGCAGGCGTTTCTGAGTTATCTGGCCCTTGTTGGTCTCCTGGGCTGGATCGGGCATCGTAAGTTACTGAATGCTCAACGGTAGAAATATACAGATGGGATAGATGGGATTGCAGTGGGCTTACACTGTAACCCATTTTTTTAAAAGGCGTAGCTGAAAGCGTTTTTACTCTGGTAATCACCTTTCAGGACCGACTGTACTGTTTCGGTTTTGTACCGATGTGTTCGTAAAACACCCTGGAAAAATGACTCAGGTTGGTAAAGCCCAGCCGGTATCCCACCTCTGCTACCGATAGCTTTTCTTCTTTTAGCAAACGAGCCGCTTCTTTGATTCGGAAGGTTTGGTAATAACTAAAAAGCTGTCGCCGAAAATCTGCCGGAATAAGCGTTTGAATTTGGAGGAACTCATGTGAGCTTGCCGGGCTAGTTCGTCAATGACGGGCGGTGTTTCCAGGCGGGCAAGCATTTGGTCTCTGAGCGTATAAAGGCTTTTGATATCCTGCGGATTCAGGGCGTAGAGCGGCGTTTGATCCCGCTTTTTTAAAACCATCAGTAAGCGGCAAATCAGTTCTTCTACCTTGACTCGTAGAAAAAATAGCTTGAAGGTTTCTTCGACAGTTTCGCTGACAATCGCATCCACGATTGCCTGTAAAGAAGGGAAAATCATTTCTTCAAAGAGCAAAGGTTGCGTGTTTTCCAGCAGGCTTTGTAAAACGGGCGGCAGGTCCGAAGTATCCAGCAAACTCTTTAAATACTGGGCGTCTATTTCGATGTTAAGGGTAGATCGATGGGAGTGAATGGGAACCACTCCATCGGTTTGCATGTGGCTGGTAGCAATCAAAACCGAAGGTCTATTGGCTCCTTGGGTTTCGGGAATGACGTTCTGAAATTTGAAAAGAATCATTTTTCCGGGAGGCATAACCTCCGGACTTTTAACGATCAGATCTTCGCGGAGGTCGTAATTCAGAATCAGTAACCGGAGGTGCTCATTGAAAACATAGCCGGAACAGGTACCGCCACCAAAGGTCTCCGGGATGAGGACAGTTCGGTTCTGAACGACCGTACCCAGCCGTTCAGCCAATAGAGGTAGAATTTTAGGTACCGTTGAATCCAGGTTCATGGATGATCGTTTACGACTATTTTTAGGCCTAAGATAGCTATTTTATCTTTGAAAGGTCGTCGACTTTTGTACCATCATTAATCAAACAACAAGATGGTACTCAAGGATAAGAAAGTAGCGATCATTGGTGCGGGTCCGGTGGGCCTGACCATGGCCCGATTACTCCAGCAAAAAGGCGTGGATGTAAGGGTGTACGAACGGGATCAAGATGCCAACGCCCGAATCTGGGGTGGTACGCTGGATCTACACCGGGAGACGGGTCAGAAAGCTTTTCAACAGGCAGGTTTGCTGGAACGTTACCTGACCGAAGCCGTACCGATGGGACGAACGCTGGCGGATGAACAGGGACACATACACTTCACAAAACAACCTACGCCCGAAAACCAGTACGACCAACCCGAAATCAACCGGAATGTGCTACGGGAAATTCTGCTGAACAGTTTAGCCGAAGGGACGGTAGTGTGGGACCGCAAATGTACCCGTCTCGAAGTAGCGGAGGGGAGTTGGGTACTGCATTTTTCCAAGGGATTATTGGCTACCGCTGACGTAGTCATTGGAGCGAATGGCGGGATGTCTCAGGTAAGAAAATGGGTAACGGATCGTGAAGTGGAAGAAACGGGAACGCTGATGATTCAGGGAGAGGTGGTCGATCCCGCCATGAAATGCCCGGATTTTTATGAATTATGTCAGGGTACCATCCTGATGAGTGCTCATGCGGCGAAGGCTCTGGTGGCCAATCCCAACAACCGGGGCGTGTTGACGTACAACGTCATTTTGCCGAACGAAGGCGATGTTTCCAGTACGGAAAGTATGCGGAGACTGATTGCCGATCAGTTCAACGGTTGGGCAGAACCCTATCAGCAGTTATTCCGGGCTACCGCTGTTTACTGGGCATTACCGACGCGGAAGTTACCGCTTGATGAAGCCTGGAAAACGGATCGTCCCTTACCCATTACGCTCATCGGCGATGCCGCCCATCTCATGCCACCCTTTGCGGGTCAGGGAGTCAATACGGGTTTGATGGATGCTCTGTTACTAGCCGAAAAGTTAACCAGCGGGAACTACGAAACCGTACCTGCGGCGATTGCTGCGTATGAACAGGAAATGCGGGTGTACGCAACGAAAGCACAGGAGGAGTCGGCCCGGAATGAAGAGCTAATGCGGCAGCCGGACTTTTCGTTTCATGCGTTTCTTCGGTGAATATAGGGGTAAGGTTACAACTTGGTGGAAAAACGGCGGGTACTGCACTGTTTTAACTAACAAGACCGAGAAGCGGGTACAAAGCAACGTTCGTTAAACGTTTCCCAAAATAAAAAGGCTTGCCTAAGTGGGTTGCTATAAGAAACGGGCTGGATGTCACTTAGTGTTCAGGCTTGTATTCGGGCAGTGGCGTGCCGTCCATCTTCTCTTCTTTCTCCGTCTCGGAGCTACCCAGTACACGGGCCATTTTTTGAACGGGTTCACTGGCTAGTATCCCCATAACCGTATTGACCACCGATACCCCCAGGGCCGTTTTGGGATAGGCTAAGCGGGGAACACCCGGAGGTAGCTTCTGAACGGACTCCACATAGGGCCGCATGATTCGCTCGTAACGGGCAAAAGCATCGGCGTACTGCGGATGCGTAGCTAGCTCGCCCGCCAGAATATACGCTCCTACCATAGCCAGGGTCGTACCTTTGCCGGTAATGGGTCCGGGGCAATAGGCGGCATCTCCGACCATGGCAAAACGATTCAATGACCAGCGGGGAGCTTTGATTTGTCCGACGCCATCCAGATAAATATCCTCACTTTTTTCTACTTCCTGAGCTAATCGATCCGCTTCCCAACCCGCACCCGCTAATCGCTCAATGAGAATTGCCTTTTTGTTTGCTCGATCCAGCTGGTTATACGCCTCCTCCGGTACCAGGAAACTGAAGGAAGCCCGGGTGGTGCCTTGACGATCGGGCCTCAGCAGTAGCACGCGGGAGTCGTCCGCCGTGTACCAGCGAGCCCAGTTGGGATCCGTTTCGGTTTTGGCAATAGTGAGGTAAGCCGTGCAAAGGCCCAGATAGTTAAAAGCGGGTTCGTCCCCAAACATCAACTGCCGGGTTTTGGAACGGATGCCATCCGCGGCAATCACCAGATCATAGGATTCGGTTGATCCGCTGGCAAAGGTGACGGTTGCCTGCTGGTCATCCTGTTGCAGATGGCTGATCTGATCGTCAAACCGATAGGTTACGTGTTCTTTGGTATGTTCGTAAAGAATAGTTACGAGGTCGCCTCTGACAATCTCCAGTTCCTGCGTCAGACTCCCGGCCCCTTCTCTGGGAAAACTGGCTTTTACTTGATTCGCTTTGTCCACCCAGTGGGTGCCTAGCTCGCCGGTATTGGCCGCCCGAATTTCCTCCTCTATCCCCATGAGACGAGCAATTTTACGAGCAGGACCGTTCACATCAATACTCTGACCACCCAAACGAAGCGACGTCGCTCGTTCCACCAGGGTCACTTCAAATCCATACTGGTGGAGCCAATACGCCAGGGTCGGACCCGCAATGCTGGCCCCGGCAATGAGGACTTTCTGTTTTTGCTTTGTCATTTTTTCGTAGTTTGGTGCGACTCGTCAGATTCGTAGGCACTACACATGCATTACGATGGCTACTAACAAAACAACGATATTGTATATTTGTTTTTATAATACTACGAAATTGTATTAAGTATGGCTAAAGTTTCAGCAGTTCCGGTTGTGATGGAATGGGAACGTTTTACGGAAGAACATCCGGAGGGAGGCATGAGGGAATTTGCAAGCTGGCTGCTAACGAACACGAATCCCTTACAGCAAACACAGCCCCATCCCGGAGCCGAGCCCCTCATGAAATCGGGCATGCGTTTATCCGATGCCTTTCGGGAGGGGGAAGATTTCCTGGCCTGGTTTTTCATGGGTCGTCTGATCCGGTACGTGAAGTTTTACGTGAAGCCGATGATGACGCAGCATGGCATGAGCGGCCCGGATGAATTTCTGTTTCTGTCCCTCATCCACGAAATGGATCGGCCTACGAAAAAGGAGGTGTGTGTAGCCCATGCCATTGAGCTAACCACGGGGATGGACATTTTACGACGCTTGATTAAGCAGGGTCTGATCGAAGAAGGGGCTGATGAGCGGGATAAACGTTCCAAACGACTCACGCTTACCGAAAAGGGCCATCAGACCATTCAGGAAATATCCCTGGCCCTGAGCCAGCTGGAGCCCAGTACGCTGGCCGATCTGGATGATACCGAACGGAAGCATTTGTTACAAGTGCTTCAGTATTTGAACAATTATCATTTCCCGTATTACAAACCCTAAGCAGACGCGACCCCTGTTGATCAGGGGTTTCCAGTCAGGTAGAGGCAGTAATGAGGCAGAGGGTTTACCTCACTCGTTTACTGCCTTTATTTTTTGAATGGGTTAAATGCTGTCTTACATCCAGGATACCGTAGTGGCTGTTCCCCGATTCTTCTTGCTTTCCAATCCTGTTTACTGATTAGTAGTAAAGGCCCAAGGCAAGCCTGATACGCTATCTATATGCGAATCTGGCAAGGTTCAGTCTTTCCTTTCCCGCTTTTTCAAGGTTCATGGTTTGGGTGATCATCTCGTTGCTGGTCAGTTTAATAGGCGAGTTGAGCACCCGCTGCTCCTCGTCGATACGACGGCTGACTCAAAACTTATTCTTATTATTATTTGGACTTAGTATAAATAAAGATAAATTTGTGGCCGAATTCCTTCTCCCATAGAAACTACTTCACTTTGAATGCTCCATCCGAAAGGGGCGTTTAACTGTCACATTGTACCAATGTATTTTAGACAACTGTTGCTGGTGTGTTTATGCACCATCGCTCTTTCTTCGCATGCTCAACGTCTAAGCTCGATTCGAGGAGTTATCCAGAACCAGACGGGTTCTCCTTTGCCAGCCATTACCGTTCGCATTACTGAACTTAACAAGGTAACTACTTCCAATCAGGGAGGAGAGTACCGCTTCTCGAACCTTACCCCCGGGCATTATACGCTGGTCTTCAGTGGTATAGGATTCAAGACGCTACACAAGAAAGCAGAAGTGAAAGCGGAAGAGGACAGTCGTATCGAAGTCACGTTGCAGGAGAGCATGGTTGATCTCAATACGGTTACCGTAGTGGGTCGTACGGAAGTTCAGGAAGTGAACCGTCAGGCTTTTAACGTTACCGCCGTGGATGCCAAGCAGTTGTACAACTCGACGCTGGATCTGAGCAGTGCCCTGGACCGGGTATCCGGCGTACGGGTGCGGGAGTCCGGCGGCGTAGGGTCCAACTTCAACCTTTCATTGAATGGTTTCTCCGGCAATCGGATTCGCTATTTTATTGATGGGGTACCGATGGACAATTTCGGTTCCTCCTTTCAAATCAACAACATCCCCATCAACATCGCGGATCGGCTGGAAGTGTACAAAGGGGTCGTTCCCATCTGGCTGGGTTCAGATGCTCTGGGCGGAGCAATTAACATTGTTACGGGGGACCGATTCCGGAATTATGTAGACGCTTCGTATTCCTACGGTTCCTTCAATACGCACCGGAGTGTAGTAAACGCCGCTTTCACGACCAAAGGAGGTTTCACCTTCCGGTTGAACGCTTTCCAGAACTATTCGGACAATAACTACAAAGTAACCGTGGATGCCTCAGACATCTACACTGGAAAGTACCAGCGGGATGCGGTCCTGAGACGTTTCCACGACACGTACCACAATGAAACGGTGGTAGTCAATGTGGGCGTAGTAGGTAAAAAATTCGCGGATCAACTGCTTTTGGGCATAACCCTGGGAAAAAATTACAAAGAGTTTCAGACCGGAGCCCGGATGGTAGCGGTATTCGGCGGCTGGCACCGACGCGGTAACATCGTCATGCCCACTCTGAAGTATCGGAAAACCGACCTGATCAAGGGGTTGGACGTAACGCTGAATGCCAATTACAACCTGGGTCAGGAGCAAAATATTGATACGCTGTCGGCCCGCTTTGACTGGTTTGGAAACTCCAAGCCGAATGTAAGTGGGGAAGGTCGTGGACGAAGCCTATCGAAATACTCCAACAATAATGGGCTGGCCACGGCTACGGTTAACTACAAACTATCGGAACGGCAGGCCCTGGCCCTGAGTAATGCATTTAGTACCTTTAACCGGAAGGGTTCGGATGTGTTTAACCCCAGTTTTACCCGGGGTGATGTACGGCCCCGCCTCAACAAAAACGTACTGGGTCTGGGGTATACCTACGACGAAAAAGACAAGTGGAGCACGTCTGTTTTTGGCAAGTATCTGTATCAAAACACCCCCGGACAATCCTCGTTTAATAAACTGGGCTTTGGGGCGGCTGTCAGTTATTTTGTGACGCCTACGCTTCAGTTAAAGGCTTCCTACGAGCGGGCCAATCGCTTACCTGAGGCCAATGAACTGTTCGGCGATGTGGAGTTAGTACAGGGGAATCTTACCCTTAAACCTGAAGAAAGCCAGAACATAAATGCCGGGTTTAGTTACGGTTTTGCGGCCAAGGAGGATCATCGCTTCCTGATTAATGCCAACGCCATTTACCGGTATTCCTACAATTACATCTATTCCCGGTTCAACCAGAATCAGTCAGCCCTGGTACTCGATAACCTCGATGGCGTCTTTACCGTCGGCGGCGAAGGAGAAGTACGGTATTCCTATAAAAAACTCTTTACGCTCGGCACTACGCTTACCTATCAGTATTTGCAAAACCAGCAGGAATACGTACTGGATAATTATGGCAACTGGGTGAAAAGTCCGGTCTACAAGGATCAGATGCCCAACATTCCCTTCTTGTTCGGCAATGTCGATGCTTCACTCACCCTACGCAATCTGGGTCAGAAAGGGAATGTCCTGAACATCGGCTACAACATGCTGTATGTCCATGCCTTCTGGTTATACTGGCCCAGCCGGGGCTTTGCGAATGAAGGTAAAAAATACGGTGTTCCCATGCAGTTGACGCACGACTTAAATGCTGTGTACAGTCTCCGGAACGGACGGTACAATATCGGCCTGGAAGTAAGAAACATTACTAATAAACGTCTCTACGACAACTTCAGCTTACAAAAGCCCGGTCGTGGCTTCTACGTAAACGTCCGCTATTTCTTTAATTCTTTTAACATTTAATTCTATGCAATTGAGATCAACGCTCGCATTGGCTGTGGCAGCAGGTATGCTGGCATCCTGTACTAAAAATGAATCCGGTCCGAGTAATCCGGGTAACTTCATATTGACCGTTAGTCCGGCGGCTACGACGGGTGCGGCCGATTACCTGCTGACCGCCCAAACCCTCGATTCCGATACCATTACAACGAAAAGGAACGGCGTAGAGCAGGATGGAACCTACCGCTATTATGTCACGCACAATGGCAAGTTTTTTAGTATGCTCTACGGCCAGGGCAACCCCGGAGCCGTAACGGCCTACAACATCCAGGATGGAAAGCTCAACAAGCTAACGAACTTCCAGACGGAAACAGTACAGGCCTTTGCACCGGTTAATGATGATTTGCTGCTTTTTAAAATTTCAAGAAACGCGACCGCTCCTACGTCGAGCTGGTACAAGGTAAATACCAACAGCCTGACCATCACCTCTGAAGGAACGGTTAATACGCTGGAAATGACAAAGCTGGGCGAACTGGCCCACTTTACCTGGCTGAAACAGGTAGGCACCAAAGTGTTTGCTCCCTATCAAACCATCATCGACCGGAGTTTCAATACCAAGTATCCGAACCAGGCGTTCGTTGCCATTTTCAACTACGCGGATATGAAACTCGAAAAGGTAATCACGGATGATCGGGCGAGTTTCCTGGGTAGCTATTTCCAGGATGGCCTTTCCGTGCAGGAAAATGGTGATGTGTACGGATTCTCTCCTTCAGCCGCAACGACGGATAATAAAATTTCTACGACCAAACCTTCGGCGATTTTGAAAATCAAATCCGGTACTACGGAGTTTGACCCCAGCTATTACTTCGACGTAGAAGCGGCGAGTGGAGGAATGAACATTACATCCTGGCAGTACCTGGGAAACAACACCTATATCGTACACTCCCAGGCGAAAGCTGAGAAAACGGCTTATCCCGCTGGATCACGAGTGGGTATTGTAAACGTCGTGGATAAAACGTACAAAGTCGTAACGGGACTGCCGAAACTGGAAGACATTTCGAACCTGACCACCAACAACTACACGCCCAAAGACGGAAAAACGGGTTATGTAGGCGTGAATTTGAAAGACGGCAACAGCTTCGTTTACAAAATCGATGCCAGTACGCAAACCGCTACCCGTGGCCTGCGAGTGGAAGGTGGATCCATTACGGCCATTCAGCACCTGAAGTAAGATATGCTACTGAACGAACCGGGAGATGCGAAGCTCTTCCGGTTTGTTGGTTTATACCCCTTATCCTGAATGACTTATGATTAGCACCTTGTACCTGATTCAGTTCATCGCCTTTTACCTCTGGCAAATCACGTCAGCGTCCAATAAACGGCAGGCTCCTACTGGTTTGATGGGCTATGCTTTCACGCATAAATCCCAGACACGTCTCATCGGAGCTTTCCTCGGGCTACTGGCCATCGTGGGCTTTATCTGGCTTTGGGGCGTGGCGAGTGGCTTTGCGGGTTTGTCGTGGGGCTGATGGCCGTTGGTTGTCTCTGCGTGGTGATCGAACCTTTCCAGTACCTCCGCACGCCGGGTGTGGCCGTGATTTATGTTTGTTGTGTACTCCTTGAACGATTCCTCTGACCATGCCAGCCAATAAAAAATACCTGACCCAATCACCCTGGATCAAACTATCTAAGATACTGGCAGGCTCCGTGGGAGGTTACCTGGTTACCCTCAGCTTTCACGCCGCCCTGACCCGATTGATTCCGAAAGAAGAGGTAATCGTGACTTCATTCATTACCGGCTATCTGCTTTGGGCAACGCTTCTGCTCGTGGCTTTTCTTATTCCCAAAGCGTGGAAGACCTGGGCTCTGTATGTGGTGTTAATTGGTATATGTACGGGTATTTACTTGATTTAAAACGGCTATGGATAACCGGAAATACAATATCTACTTTAACACGCACACCGTCAGCGGAATCATCATCTGTGCGATTTTGTACGTCATGTTTTTTGCGGGTTCATTCTCTTTTTTCAGGGACGACCTGGCAGCCTGGCAGAAGAATGAGTCGTACCTGAGTCAGAAAGGTCTAATCAAAAAGGACTTCAACTACATTCTGGATTCGCTTTCCCGTCATCATACCCTTAAAGGGCGGGATATTGATTTTACCATTCAGCGAAATGCCCCGGGAGCGTATGTTTCGATGACCGCTTCCCACGATCCCGAGGTACAAAAACTCAAACCCAAGAAAAAACCGGAAGCAAAACGCGGCGGTCGGGGCCGGAGGGGCGATGGCGATTCGGCTTTTTTTACCTATGATTTCAGTAAAAAGAAGGAGGCCGACTACGCCACTTCCTACACCATGGGCGAATTTCTGTACCGCCTGCACTTTTTAGCCCAGTTGAATCAGGTTTTTCCCTTCCGGCTCGGCGTTCCGTTCGGATACTTGCTGGCGGGAATTGTTTCCTTCATTTTCCTTTTTGCCCTGATTACGGGATTGTTACTGCACTGGGACAAGCTCGTTTCCAACTTTTTTACCTTCCGACCCTGGACTAAATGGAAGACCGTCTGGACGGATCTTCACACGGTACTGGGCGTCATTGGCTTTCCCTATCAGCTCGTTTTTGCCCTAACGGGCGTGATCCTGATCTTCAATTCTTTCCTGATTATTCCGTACACGAAATTATTTTACAACGGTAACGAAGAGAAGATTTTCAAGGATTTAGGCTATGGCGTCAAACAGGAATTTCCCTACGCCAGTAAGCCCTTACAATCCTCATTTGACATCAACCAGTTGGTAAGTCAGGTACAACAAAAATGGCAGAGGAGCGACGTCAGTCTCGTAGCCATCCGGAATTACGGTGATGAAAACATGCACGTGGTCATTCAGGGAAAAGCCCATACCGATGCTCAGCTCAACGGACAGGGCGAACTCATTTACCGCGTTCGTGATCAGCAAGTGATGGCAGAGCATTCGCCCCTGGATACTCCTTCGTATATTGATACCGTTAAAGGGTTCATCTACCATCTACATTTTGGTGATTATGGCGGACGGCCGTTACGGGTCATTTATTTTGTGTTGGGAATCATGGGCTGTCTGGTCATTAATTCAGGCGTAATGATCTGGCTGGTTGCCCGCGATAAGAAGAACATCCCCGCCCGCAAGCGAGCGTTCAATTTCTGGACGGCCAATGTCTATATCTCCTCCAGCTTAAGCATGTTGCCGGTTACTGCTTTTGCCATGATCGCCCTGCTCTTTCTGCATAAACCGGGTCAACCCGAAATTTACCATTGGTATTTCTACCCCTGGTTAGTACTGAGCGTGTATTTCCTGATTCGCAAAGATCTGGATCTGGTGAATCGGCAATCCACTTTTCTGTCAGCGGTGACCTGTTTTCTCCTGCCTGTACTGGATGGCGTGGTTCGCGGCAACTGGTTCTGGAACACGCTGAATCGACAGGCGTACGATATTCTGTTCATCGATGTACTCTTCCTGATCCTTTCCCTGTTGAGCGGAATAATCTGGTGGAAGATGGAACAAAAAAGGCGAGCAGAGCCCAGTGCCGTACCAACCAAAGAGAAAGTCGGGCAGTTAGGGCATGCCTGATGGGGAGTTTTAGTGGTTAGGAATTACATTTCTGAGTGGGTTGTCTTAAATAGAATGGGTTTTCGTCCCTTAGGGACGGCTCAGGTGCGGTTTATTTCTTCTAATGATTTATGTAGTTGTTGGTTGATTGTTATTTATTATTTGAAGTTTGCCGATTTCTGCATGGACGGCATAAAACCGGGCCCCGTCCTATCGCATTCCATGCCGGAATTCCATTCTGGGGCTTAAGCCGCCTACC
>NZ_NMPS01000201.1:0-18015 GCF_002261125.1 Siphonobacter sp. BAB-5385
GCTGTGCCTACCGGGCGGGACGCACCCCGCATTTCATACGGGGCTAATCGCATAAAACCCCTCCGGGGTTGGGACTTGATGGAGGTACAAGTTTTCAAAGCTGTACCACTTGTACAGCCTTTAACAGCTGCCTGCCAATCCCATGCAAGTGAGGTATATTGTATACAACCTACGAATTTCAGAGGCGTTCCCTTCGAACTCTTAAAACCTTCTATTCAAAAAGTCATCCGCACGTTCTAAAACTAAAATTTTGAAACGTGCGGATTCAATCAACGATCCATCATCCTAAACCAAAACCATCCATGAAATCTTCTATTTCAATCCCGGCTCTGCTGGTATTGCTGGTAACGATGGGTTGCGGAATCGCCTCGGCCCAGAGCAAAAAGAAAGCTCCCGAAGCGACGGCAAATCTGCTCGTCCCGGCGAAAAAGCTGGAGGCTCTCAAGCAGGAGTTGGCGGCAGAAATTGATAAAATGAAAGACTTTTCTGCTGAAATGAATGATATGGTCTTCAGCTTCGGCGAACTGGGCTTTCAGGAACACGAAACGTCCAAATACCTGACGGGCGTTCTGGAGAAAAACGGCTTTACCATTCAACGCGGCATCGGTGGTATTCCAACGGCCTGGACAGCAACCTGGGGTAGCGGAAAACCTAAAATTGCCGTTGGCTCGGACATTGACTGTATTCCGAAAGCCTCGCAAAAGCCCGGCGTCGCCTACCACGATCCCATCATCGACGGAGCCCCCGGCCACGGGGAAGGCCATAATTCGGGCAATCCGCTGAATATCACCGCGGCCCTGGCTTTAAAGAAAATCATGGAGCGGGAAAATATTTCGGGTACACTCATGCTTTGGCCGGGTGTGGCCGAAGAGCAGGTAGGGACCAAGGCGTATTACATTCGGGACGGTTATTTCAAGGATGTAGACGCCTGTATCTTCACCCACGTAGGAAATAATCTGGGGGTTGTGTACGGAGATGTCGGCAACAACGGACTGGTTTCGGTCAAGTTCAATTTTGAAGGAGCCGCCGCTCACGCCGCCGGTGCTCCCTGGCGGGGCCGCAGTGCCCTGGACGCGGTAGAACTGATGAACATTGGCTGGAATTTCAAGCGGGAGCACCTGTTGCCCACGCAACGCTCGCATTACGTGATCGTGGACGGGGGCGATCAGCCCAACGTCGTGCCTTCCAAAGCTTCGGTATGGTATTACTTCCGGGAACGGAGTTACGATAAGATCAAACAGTTATTTGAGTACGGCGTGAAAATGGCGGAAGGTGCCTCCATCATGACCGACACGAAATACACCTACGAAATACTGGGTTCGGCCTGGCCAGGGCATTTTAGTAAGCCCATTGCCGAGGCGACCTTCAAAAATATTAAAAAGGTAGGGCTGCCGACCTGGTCTTCGGAAGATCAGACGCTGGCAAAAGCCATTCAGGAAGAATTGATGTCACCCGAGAAAAGCGGCCTGGCCGTTAAACTCGACAGTACCATCGAGCCACCCGTGGTATCGATGGGAGGGGGTTCTGACGATATTGCGGATATTTCCTGGTCCATGCCGACGATTGTCCTGCGGTACCCTTCCAATATTCCTGGGCTGCCCGGTCACCATTGGGCTAATGCGATCTCGATGGCCACGCCGATTGCTCACAAGGGGATTACTGCCGGGGCCAAGGTAGAAGCCATGACGATTCTGGATTTGCTCGTCAGTCCGGATCTGGTCAAAAACGCCTGGAATTATTACTCCACTGTGCAAACCAAGGACGTCAAATACGAACCCCTGGTACGGGAAACGGACAAGCCCGCCACCCACCTCAATACCGAAATCATGGCGGAGTTTCGGGAGAAAATGAAGAAGTACTACTACGATCCAACGAAGTACAAATCGTACCTCGAACAACTAGGAATCAAGTACCCAACGGTTCGCACCAAAGAAACCAAAGCTAAATCCGAAAAGACGGAGAAATAAACGCAAACGTCCCGCCTGCTTCAGGCGGGACGTTTTGTTTCTAGGAGTGGTTCATTTTCGCAGGGACTCAATCAGGCGTCCCAGTTTCTTGAGACTTTTATCGATTTCTGGCGTATACGGAGCCCCGAACGTGATTCGCAGGTAATTCGTGAACCGGGCATCCGTACTGAAGATATGCCCCGGAGCAATGCTAATCTTTTCGAGCCAGGCTTTTTCGTATACTTCAAACGCGTCGATGCCTGCTTCCAGCTCAATCCACAAAACGTACCCACCCTGCGGACGACTGACTTTCGTACTTCTGGGGAAATAGTCGGCAATAGCCTGTAAATACCGCAAACATTGCGTGTGGAGGGCTTTTCGCAGGTTTCGCATGTGTAAATCATACCGACCCGTTTCAAAAAAAATGGCAATGGCCGCCTGCGTAGGCGTAGCCGAAGACACCGTATGCATGAGTTTAACACTCAGTACCTGGTCGAGAAAACGGCCCGGAATGCACCAGCCCACCCGGTACCCCGGAGCCAGCGTTTTGGATACCGATGAACAGAGCATGACCAGTCCCTGCGTATCGAAACTTTTACAGGTACGAGGTCGGGTTTTACCGAAGTACATTTCTCCGTAAATGTCGTCTTCAATCAGCGGGATTTCCCGCGAAGCCAACAGTTTGACCAACTGCTTCTTGCGGTGATCGGGCATCAAAGCTCCCACCGGATTACAGAAATTAGGGACGAATAGACAGACGGCAATGGACGTTGTTTCCAAAGCCTGTTCCAGCAAATCAATTCGAATACCCTCGGTAGGATCGGTAGGAATTTCGAGTACCCGCAGCCCCAGACTTTTCATGACATTGAAAATGCCAAAGTAGGTCGGACTTTCAATGGCTACCGTATCGCCGGGTTTGGTAACGGCTTTCAGGCAGAAGACCAGAGCCTCCATACAACCCTGCGTGGTTACTACCTCGTGTTCCGTAAGGGTGCCATTCCAGTTGAAGGCGTGTTTGGCAATCTGTTTCCGTAAGGTCAGGTTGCCGCGTAGTTCTTCGTAGGCCGTACAGCTGCTGGGGTTTTGCCGGAGGGCTTCCAGCATGGCTTTGTTGAGCTTGGCTTCGGGTAAGAGTTCCAGAGCCGGGGTGGCTACGGACAGCTTGACCACATCAGTTTGCGAAAGGTTTTCGTACACCCGGCGAATCATGGCGTCGACGCTGACCTTTTCCGGCGAACGATCCACAGCCGGGGCGGGCAGGAGCTGCGGCACCCGCCTGGACGTATACCGGACGAAATACCCGGACTTGGGCCGGGCTTCAATCAGGCCCTTATTTTCCAGTTCGACGTACGCTTTATAGGCAGTACTCAGACTGATGCCTTGTTCCAGACTCAGAGCCCGCAGAGATAAAAGTTTATCGCCCGTCTTGAGAATCTGGCTCTCCATTTGCTTTTCCAGCCGTTCGGCTACCTGAACGTACAGAAACTCTTCGGTAAGGGATGCGTTCGCCATAACGAAGCAAAGGACAGCGATGGTAATCTGTTCGGAGTACAAAGGTAAAAGCCGGAAGCTGAAAGTATGGGTTTCATACTGAGAATCATACCGAAGATTTCCGAGATAATGGAAGTAAATCTGTTCTGCTCTTATTTTAAAAATCTGCATCTGTTTTCGCTTGGAAAGAAACCCGAGTTTTGCGGCGTACTTTCCTGACTACGGCGATGCGAAACACTCAAAAAGCGTATGTAGCTCTGGCTACCATTTGTTTCCTCTGGGGCACGACCTACCTGGCCGCCCGTATTGGGGTGGCGGGCTTTCCGGCTCTGTTATTCATGGCTCTTCGCAATATGACAGCCGGGCTGTTGTTACTCACGTTCGTCGTGATCCGATACCGGGCCGTACCCGGCGGATGGTCCGATATTAAACTGCAAATCATTCCCGGCTTGTGCATGATTACCTTCGGAACGGGTATCGTGGGCTGGGCTGTACGCTTTATTCCGAGTGGACTGGCGGCTCTCATTTGCTCGCTGATTCCGTTGTTTACCATCCTCATTCAACTCGTCATCCGACCGCAGGATAAGCTCAATGGCCGGATCGTTCTGGGGATGCTCATGGGTTTTCTGGGTGTACTACTGGTCTTTCGCGATCACATGAACTTCATGGCCGATCGGAAGTCGCTGATGGGCATTGGCGTAACGCTTTTCTCGTGCCTGTCTTTCGCGAGTGGGGGGCTGTATACGCAAACGCACCGGGCTCAGTCCCATGCCTTCTTCAATGCGGCTATTCAAATGTTGGTCGGAGGTACGGGCCTTTGGGTACTCAGTGCTCTGGCGGAAGATTGGCAGCACCTGCCCTCGCTGAGTCTGACTTCGGGGCTGGCTTTGCTGTACCTGATTATCTTCGGATCGATTGTTGCGTTTGTGTCGTATCTGTACGCGATGTCCCAGTTGCCCGCGGGTTTAGTTTCGGTGTATGCCTATATTAATCCGCTGGTGGCCATTGTTTTAGGTTATTTGATTTTGCACGAACACGTCACCTGGATTACGGGACTGGCCTTTGCTATTACTATGGTGGGCGTGTATCTGGTCAATCAGGGGTACCGACGACAGCAGGAGAAAAAGAGAGCTTTGGTTGTCGAAGCAGCGGAGGCGTAAGTCCTTTTCATCGAATGAAAACAGCATGGGTAGGAAAGTCTATTCAGCCCATGCCGGTTCAAACAAAAAAGATCGTTAGTCCTTCTATCATTCCTCCAATCATGACCAAAGCCGACTATATCCGATTTTATGATCGTGAACTGGCCAAACTCTCCAGTGAACTGCAGGCCTATCCGAATGAAGAAACACTTTGGGCCGTAGTACCCGGAACCATTAATTCCGCCGGACATCTGGGGCAACACCTGATCGGTAATCTGAAAACCTACATTGGCCTGACGCTGGGTAAGGTGCCGTACCAACGCAACCGCGAAGCCGAGTTTACGCAGCAAGTTTTTTCACGTACGGCCTTACTAACGGAAGTAAATGCTTTGCCCGCCCTGATTCGGCAGTCCATCGAGCAGGTGGACGACCTCGAAGCTCCGTACCCGACGGAGGTGCTGTCGATTTTCCCCGAGCAAAGCATTGCCGTAGTCCTAACGCACCTGCTCATGCATCTGGCCTATCATACCGGACAAATGAATTACCATCGCCGGTTCAGCCTTCAAACTTTCCTGTAGTAAAAGCCATGAATTCATTTTTGCAAACGGACATCGAGCAGTGGGATGACCTGCTGGCAGAAGTCCGGTCCCAGGCCACGGCCTATCTTCAGAATATCGAATCCGTACCCACCAGCCCGCAGGTACAGGATTTCGTCTCGGCAGAATTGCCCGAAGCGGGTTGGGGAACCGCTCAGGCGTTGGCCTTTTTCCGCCAGCATTACCAGCCCTGGATGGTGGCCAGTGCCGGTCCCCGGTACTGGGGTTTTGTGGTAGGGGGTACCACGCCAGCGGCTATGGCGGGCGACTGGCTCACATCCGTATTCGATGCGAATCCGCAGAGTCTTCAGGGAACGGGTGATCGCTCTGCCCAGTTAGAAGTCGAAACGATTCGAAGCATGCGGCAGTTGCTGGGCTTACCAGATACCTTCACGGGTGGGTTTGTATCGGGAGCGACGATGTCCATTTTCACGGGTCTGGCCGTAGCCCGGCAGTGGGCGGGTGTACAAATGGGTCAGGACATCGCCCGGGAAGGCTTGTCCGTGCAACCCATCGTTCTGGCGGCTATCCCGCACTCGGCCGTACGCAAAGCCATGGCGATGTTAGGAATGGGGAGTAATCGCCTGGTCAAACTGCGGACACTCCCGAATCGTGAAGCCGTTGATCTGGAAGACCTGGAAGAAAAACTCCGCCAGTATCAGGGCCAGCCCATCATTGTCAGTACCAGTGCCGGGACGGTAAATACCGTCGATTTTGACGATTTCCTCGGCGTACAGCGAATCCGGCAACAATACCCGTTCTGGTGGCACGTAGATGCGGCTTTTGGTGGATTTGCGGCTTGCTCACCCCAATACGCCGACCGCTTGCGGGGCTGGGAAAACGCCGACAGTATCACCGTCGATTGCCACAAGTGGATGAATGTTCCGTACGATAGTGCCGTCATTTTCACGCAGCGGAAACATCAGCATTTGCAGGTACAAACCTTCCAGAATTCCAATGCTCCGTACCTGGGTGATCCGGACGAGGATTTTTCGTATCTAAATTTTCTACCTGACAACTCCCGTCGACTCCGGGCTTTACCCGCCTGGTTTAGTCTCATGGCCTATGGAAAAGCGGGTTTTGCGGATAGGGTCGAGCAAAGTGTAACCTGTGCCCGACGTCTGGGAGCGGCCCTCGAAGCCAGTACAGATTTCCGGCTGGTGGCTCCGGTACGGCTCAATGTCGTTTGCTTTACGCTTCGCCAGGTGCCCGAGCGAGCCGCTGAATTCCTGGCCTTACTCAATCAGCGGGGAAAAGTATTGATGACGCCAACGTTACTGGGAGACACGTTTTGTCTGCGGGCGGCTTTCGTCAATTTTCGAACAACTGAACGGCACGTCGACGAAGCTTTGGAAGAATTGACCTTCGTTTTACATTCGTTGAATACCTGAAATAGCCTGAGAATAACAATAATTGCCTGCCGGGAAACCGACAGGCATCTTTTTTTTACGTTGATAGTCAATGATATAAGTGATTTTTGCCTTTCATTCGCATTTATTTATAAAAATAGGGGTTAAATAATTGTTCAAAATTAAATTGTGTACAATATATTTGTAATCGTAAGATGAATATGGAACAGCTTAAGCTTGATCAGCAACTTTGTTTTCCGCTGTACGCTGCGTCCCGGCTTGTTACAGGTCTGTATCGTCCTTTGCTGGAAGAACTTTCGCTGACGTATCCGCAATATTTAGTTTTACTGGTACTGTGGGAAAAAGAGTCGGTCACGGTAAAAGAATTAGGCGAACAACTCTGGCTGGATAGCGGGACGCTGACGCCCCTTTTGAAGAGGTTGCAGGAAAAAGCCCTGGTGACCCGTATCCGCAGCAGTCACGACGAACGGGTGGTAAACATTACATTGACGGAAGCCGGAAGAGCCTTACAGGAGCAGGCCGCGTCCATCCCAGACCAAATGTTTAGCTGTCTGCGTCTGGAACGAGAGCAGGTTACGCAGCTACGTGAGCAACTGCAGCAATTTTTAGTACAACATACCCAAGTATCGTAACATCAACAGCCATGGAAAAATTATATACGGCCCACGCAACCGCCACAGGTGGTCGCAACGGTCAGGTAAAATCGAGTGATGGGGTACTGGATCTGCAAACGCGGACTCCGAAAGAAATGGGTGGCCCCGGTGGAGCCTACACGAACCCCGAGCAACTCTTTGCGGCTGGCTATGCCGCTTGTTTTGACAGTGCTCTGAGCCTGATTATCCGTAGTGAAAAAGTAAAAGCGGGTATGACGACGATTACTGCGGAAGTAAGTATTGGTAAAAACGATGCCGGTGGATTTGGACTGGCCGTTACCTTGAATGCTAATGTACCAGGGGTAGATCAGGCTACGGCCGAAGCTCTGGTAGCGAAAGCTCATCAGGTATGCCCGTATTCAAACGCTACCCGTAACAACGTAGAAGTAACGTTAGCCGTAACAACGAATGAGTGAGTAACATAGATAAGTGCCGAGTAGAACCTGACCGCCAACAGGGACTGCTTCCTGTAATGGATTAGAGTACGATCGGGTCCTGGCCGCCAGCGGGACCCGATTGCTTGTAGGGGGTGTCAAGTAATTGCAGAGCCCGGTCAGCTACCAGTTCAGGCGTAATCCAGTTCATGCAGGCCAGATCGCCCCGAAAACAGGGTTTATTCCCAAATACGGAGCACGGACGACAGGACAATTCATCCGGCGAAATCTGAATCATATTCCCTTCGGATTGGCCCCAGGGGCCGAAACCTGCGTAGGGGTGCGTGGCTCCCCAGATCGAAAGTACGGGTACGCCACTCAAGGCGGCCAGGTGCATATTGCCGGAATCCATGCAAAGCATTAGCTCAAGCTGACGAATCAGCGTGAGTTCGGCCCGGAAGGAAAGTTTTCCGGCGACCAGTACCGCTTCGGGAAACGTCTCCACCAACGTTTGTAACTGAGCAACTTCAGCCGCTCCACCGCCAAAGAGAAAAATCCGAACCGGTCGTTGCTGACGGATAAGCTCCAGAGTTGGCTGAATGCGTTCGAAAGGCCACATTTTAGGCTCGTGCTGGGCGAAAGGAGCAACACCCAGCCAGACTTCATTCGATTTTTTAGCGGGAATGTTTCTCAGAAAATCCTGTACTTCAGTTGCTGCTGAAGTAGCAAAGTACGGAGCCGTACCTAGCGTAGCGGTGTAACCCGCCCGGCTGAAGGTATCCAGGTACCGCTCGATGCTGTGGAGCAGGGGACGCCGAATCTTGTTCTCCTGCCGGGTCAACGCCTTCTTCTCCTGTCGTCCCTTGTCAAGCGTAACGCTGGGTATACCCGAAAACCGGAAGAAGGTTTTCAGAATAGCCGTCCGCAAATTCTGGTGCGTATCAATGATGTACTCAATAGGTCCGGCTTCCTTCAAATCAAGGTGCAGACGGTACAGACCTGTCATACCCTTGTGGCGACCGGCCAGATCAGCTCCGAACACCCGAACGCCCGGCATACCTTCGAAAAAGACAGCAAACTTCTGTCGCGTGACGACGGTAAGCTGCCGATCGGGATAGGCCTCGGCAATGGCCCGTACGACGGGCGTTAACAGAGCCACGTCGCCCATGGCCGAAAACCGGAAAATAATTAATTGCTTCATCACTCGGCGTATGCTCGCTCCTTACTTCTGCTGGTATAAAACGGGATTCAGGGTAGGGTCGTTGTACATCTTCATCTGCCGGTACACTTTCATATAGCGATCACCGTTGCGAATATCTTCGAGCAGTTCGTCAAAGCAGTTCGCCAGATCCGTTTCCTGTTCGAGTAACAGGTGTAATTTTTGCTGGGCTTTCTGCCGATGGTCATCCGAAGCTTCCAAACGTTGAGCCTGTTCACGGAAATGATAAATTTTCAACTGGAGTATCGACATACGGTCCAGGAGCCAGGCGGGGGTTTCGGAGTTCAGCCGGGCCGTTGGTTTGCGGGGAGCATCGCCCAGGAGGGCAATAAACCAGTCGTCCATTTTTTCAACCGTATCCGTCCGGTCCTGATTGGACTGGTCAATGCGACGTTTCAGTCCAACCAGTTCTTCGGGAGCGATTTCCGGGCTGCGAATCAAATCTTCCAAATGCCACTGTACCGTATCAATCCAGTTTTTCTGGTACAGCAGGGCCTCCATACTTTGGGCTTCGTACGGATTCTGAAGGGGGGTATCTACATGATCCGTCTGGTGATACACGTCAATGCTCTGGCGGAAAATGGTATTAGCTAGGGTAGCGTTCATGCGTACAAACTTTCGGCAAAAGTACCGAAAAGAAAGCAGCAAGTTATACCCCCTATAGGTAAAGCCCCGGAAAGCCCGGATTTATTAAGAAATGAAAACGTGATTTCAGGTTTTTTTTTAGTTTTGAGAAACAATGAATCGGGCCACTTCAACCCCCGAAACCTACTGTCCAACTACCTGACCTAACATCAATGCGTTCGCTTATTGCCGCGATACTGCTCCTGCCAGTATCGATTTATTTCCTTTGGGTCATTCGCTTTGCTGTGAACGTACCTCAACTCGACGACTTTCACGCCATTCTGGCATCGACCCAGCTGATTCGTGAAGCTCCTACAATAAAAGAGGCTTTTGGCTGGAGTATCGCTTTACACAATGAACACCGGATTGGCTATACCCGCTGGGTATCGCTCGTAGCGTATGCGTGCGGCCCCATTGATTTTCGATCCATCATCCTTTGGGGAAATCTGGCTTTGTTGGGCATTTTAGGGCTGTTTTATCGTAGTTTCCAGTCTACCACCTTACCGCTTTTTTACTTTCTGCCGGTGCCGTTTCTGCTGTTTCAGCTACAGTATTTTGAGAATACTTTCTTTGCCATGGCTGCTCTGCAAAACCTGGGGGTCTGGTGCTGGGCAGGCTGGTCTTTATGGTGGCTCATCAGTCCAGACTTAACAGGGGTGTCTGACCAGCCAGGCCGGGGCTGGATTCGCTTTGCCGGTAGTCTGAGTATGGCTCTGCTGGCCACCTTTACCAGCGGCAATGGGCTATTCGTATGGCCACTAGGGTTAGTGCTGCTGGTTATGCAACGAAAAAGAAGACAACTGATCGGATGGACCCTGGCCTTCGGCTGGGTTGCAAACACCTATTTTCAGGATTTTGTGGGAAATATGCACCATCGGCAGAATCGTTTGTGGGAAGTGATACAGGCCGGATTTGGCTACATCGGAGCACTGATCGGATTCCCCACCTCTCTGCCGGCGGCCATTAATGGGCCTATTGTTCCTATGGGGGTAGGAATTGTGCTCTGTACGTTCGTGGCTGTACGAAGTCTGCTGTGGTTGCGAAAGGCCTGGAAGGATTCCCGTTCGGTGGGATCCAATCCAGCCGAAGCGTTTAATCTGGCCTACTTTGGTTTCATTGTTTTAACTGCCGGAGCCATTTCCCTACACCGCCCGCCAATACTGGCCATTTGCGTGCCCCGGTACCGGATCGCCACCGCTCTGGCGTTTATCCTCGTTTATGTACTGGCCTTACCCGTTTTGGAGAATGTCCGGTGGCGACGTTTGTTCGCCAGCGTTGGCCTGGTGGGAAGTGTCGTCTTTTGTGGATTGACCTACGTGAAAAATACGCCCGTTATTAAAACCCAGCGGGCCGCATTGATAAAGGATGTTCACGATTTTCGCTCCGTCGGCAGGGTATCTAACCCCACGTATCAGAGGGAAGGGTACAGCCCCGAAGCGGAATGGCAGAAAGCCATTCGCTCCGGATTATACGAATTGCCGAACGATTTCTGAACCTACTGTTTCGCTTTTTTGTAAAGCGGAACGGTACTGCAAGGTTCACCAAACATGAGCGTCTGTACGACCGGGCGAAGTTTCCGGGCAATCTCTACGTACGCCGCTACGGGTACGGGATAGGTACTGCAGCCTTTCACGACTACGCGGGCTCCCCGGTAGTCTTCCGGATTAATCTGCTCGAGTGCTTCGTAGAACAGCTTGTCCTCCAGGGCCTGGGCATCGCCGAAAACAATCGTATGGGCAAAAGGCTCCAGGTGAATGGCCAGTAGCATGTACGCCCAGGTGGGTACAATTGCGTCTACCGAGCAGAGGACCGCTACATTTTTTCCGGTATACTGGCTCCAGTCGTGGGATTTAAGAAACTCCCGGAAATCTTTTTCCCGCAGGATAGCCTCCATAAACAGGTTATCCTTCAGGTCGTAGAGGACCCGTTCGCCCGAATGATAGTAGGTTTCCAGATCCAGCGTAACCAGGCCCGACGTAGCAACCCGGTTGATAATTTCTGGTGTTTCCATGTCAACTATAATTTAGCTTTGGGCAATGTGCCCATAAATTCTTTCAGGTAGTAAGGCTCGAACGTAATCAGGTCTTCGAACGCCTGCTTATCAAACGCCTCCTTGGCCAGATAACCCACCGTAACCGCCGAGGGATGAATGCTCACCGATGGAAAAATAGCCTGGGGATACGAAGCCAGCAGGGGCTGGCATTTAGCGGCCCCATCGCCAAAGAACACAACGGGACGCTCCTGTAAAAGTTCCGCAAAACTATGTTCGTCGATGATACGGGCTTGCGTCTCTCGCAACACTTGTCGGGTACCCGCTTCGTATTCGGCACAGTATACTTCCATCCGACGGGCGTCAATCATGGGACAGAGCACATGGGTGGTCGGATAGAACGGCTGTAACTGGGCCGCCATGGCCTCCAGGGTGTGAACGGCAATCAGGGGTTTATCCAGAGCATAACATAATCCTTTCGCCGTGGATACGCCGATGCGTAAGCCCGTGTACGATCCCGGACCTTTGGCTATGGCCACGGCATCAAGTTGAGAAAGCGAAAAACCCGCGTGCGTTACGACCTTTTCAATGAGCGTCGTGAGTAGGGACGAATGGGTTTTCTCCGTCAACAGTTCATAGCAACCCAGTAATTCGCCTTGCTGATGCAATGCTACGGAGCAAACTCGCGTAGAAGTATCGATAGAAAGAATAAGCATGGAACAAAAATAAGTCCTGCAGGATGATTTTTAGCCTGCTAAAAAACTTCTAAAGAAAGATATGATTAATTTATACATAGGCTTTTGGTAATAACTCATCATAAAAGCTTATTTTTAAGAGAATCAGGTAGTTTTATAAGCATTGAGATCAGATAACTGCCATTAGTTGGTGAGTAAAAAAGCTCATTTATGAAGAACAATGCATGTTTATACATCAATTTGAAAAAAATTTAGGAATAATGCGTATGAATGTGAGAAAAATCTTGTAATGTTGCAGAGTAAAACAGCCGCAATCAGCGTGATAGTGAATGTTTGGCAGTTTTAAGAATACGAATTCCGTATTTCGATTTTAAAAAAAGCATTGACTCCCTTCGGGGAAATTCATAAAGATCTCACTCGATCTCGCTGCGTCTGCAGATCGGGTATAACGTGGGTTGGATAGACGCCGCTCTCCGATTCGGGTTTCTCGGATCGGAGACTTATTTTTTTAGCCCCTTCAGTGCTGGCCTTTCTAACGAAAAGGCTTTTTTTGTGCCTTTCATTAGCTCGCTCATTTATGATTTCCTGGAATGATTTTGAAGCCGTAGAATTACGGATCGGCACGATTCTTCGCGTAGAAGATTTTCCTAAAGCCAAAAAACCTGCCTACCAGCTTTGGATTGATTTTGGCCCTGAACTCGGCGAAAAACGTTCTTCGGCCCAGATTACGGTGCATTACACCAAGGAAGAACTGGTTGGAAAACAGGTGATCGCCGTGACTAACTTCCCGCCCCGGCAAATCGCTAACTTTTTTTCGGAAGTACTGGTAACGGGATTTCCCGATGCTGATGGAGCCATTGTACTGGCTCAACCCGAACGCCCGGTACCCAACGGCACCCGATTGATCTAGGAAATAATGAGGGAGGAAACGTTTTTATCCGTCTTCTCTGAATAAACCTCTGGACGAGTAAATCCAAACAACCGGATAGCTATGAAAAAAACGCTAGTACTGGTAGTGAGTATGGCACTACTAACCCTTACCCTTACGGCTGTGGCTCAGTCGAAAGAAGAAACCGCCGTAACGCAGGCCGTTGAACAGCTCAAAGCGGCCATGATGAAAGGAGACAAAGCGGATCTGATGGCCATTACCCATGATCGGCTTAATTACGGACATTCGAGCGGCCTGATTGAAGATAAAGCTCTGTTTGTAGAGAACCTGACAAACGGAAATTCCGTCTTTAAATCCATCAACCTAAGTGATCAAACCGTCACGGTAGTAGGTAATACGGCTCTGGTACGGCATACGCTCGCGGGCGAAACGGCCAATAAAGGGCAGGCGGGACAAGTCAAGCTGGGCGTACTGCTGACGTGGGTAAAGGAAAAAGGAAAGTGGCTGCTACTGGGTCGCCAGGCGTATAAGCTTTAGTTTAGAGTTTTGGGTTTAGAGTTTTGAGTTAAATTTTTGACTAGTTAGGATTAGGTACCTTGAAGAGTCATAGTCTTTTAGTAGCTATTCAACTTCCTGATGCACTATTCCGACACCTATCCAGAAACTCAAAACCCTTAACCCTTAACTGAAAACTTACAGTGTTCCCATTTTACCCATCTGATAATCATACAGAGCATCCTGGATTTCTTCCCGGGTGTTCATTACAAACGGACCGTGAGCGACAACGGGTTCCTGGATGGGCAGTGCCGAACCCAGGAGAATCCGCGAGTAAGCCGAAGCCTGTACCTGAATTTCTTCTCCCTCGTTCGCAAAAACAACCAGCGTTCGTCCACTGATTGCCGTTCCATTGACGGTAATACTGCCGTTCAGTAAATAAAACAAAATATTCTGATTCGCTTCGATGGTACGGGTAAAGCTTCCACCGGCTTCCAGCGTAATGTTTGCCAGAGCAACCTCATAAATCGGTTGAATGGGGCCCTGCGTATCTTCCCAGGTTCCCGAAACTACGGCTGCCGTACCTTTGTGAAGGGTTACGGTCGGGATGTCTTTTTGCTGTAAACCCGTGTACTGGGGAGCCACCATTTTGAATTGAGCGGGCAAATTAGTCCAGAGCTGAATGAGTTCGACCGGGCCCCCTTTTTCCCGAAATTCAGGCGACGAGCCTTCCGAGTGAATTAACCCACTCCCTGCCGTCATCCACTGAACGCCCCCTCTGTCAATCGTACTGGCAAAACCGCTGCTATCCCGGTGCTGCACATCGCCTTCGTAAATGAACGTGACGGTTTCAAAACCCCGGTGAGGGTGGGGGCCAAAGGGTAAGCCACTATTCCGACCCGGAAAGTTCTGTGGACCGTGGTGGTGCAGTAATAAAAACGGATCAATCTGATCAATTCCGGCAGCAGGCAGGGGTTGGTGCATCGTTAGCGGGCCCATGGGGCGAGGCTGCGGATGAATGAGTTTATGAATGGTACGAAGTGCCATGAGTCAATGTGTGTATATACATATAAATCAATTTCCGTAGCGTTTGGTTCATCTCTTCTTGCTAAGGTATGCTCTGGACCTGTTTGAAAGCCCATGCTTCAGCGTAAATGAATGAGACATTTAGAGACAAAAAGCCTCACAGTTGCCCCAGTATATGAAGCGGCTGCGAGGCTTTTCAGATAAGAAGTATAAGGCTATTTCGCCAATGCATTCCACAAAATCTCCGCCGGGTGCAGGGCTTTCCGTCCCGTCCCGTCGTGAATCTGGTGGCGGCAGCTTGTACCCGCTGCGGCGATGATCACCTCTTCGGGTTGTTTGCGAATCGTTGGGAAAAGAACCAGTTCCCCAATTTTCATGGAAACGTCGTAATGCTCGGCTTCGTAACCGAAACTTCCGGCCATACCGCAGCATCCCGAAGGAATGAGTTGGACCTCGTAGTTAGCGGGTAAGGACAGAATTTTCTTACTCGGCACGAGCGAACTCATGGCCTTTTGCTGACAGTGTCCGTGCAGTTTGATAAGCCGTTTTTCGGTCGTAAACTGATCGGCTTTGATGCGTTTGGCGTCGAGTTCCTGAGCCAGGTATTCCTCGAACGTATAGGTGTGCGAGGCAATGGCTTTGGCATCGTCAACCAGTTCTTCATCCACTAAATCAGGATACTCATCGCGGAAGGTAAGAATGGCCGAAGGTTCTACGCCCACCAGCGGCGTATCTTTCGTGATAAGCGTACGTAGTAGTCGCACGTTACGGTTGGCTACTTCTTTCGCCATTTTCAGTAAGCCTTTCGACAACTGGGGCCTTCCCGACTGCATGTTTTCGCCGGGTAGCATCACGTTATATCCCAGTCGCTCAAAAAGTTGTACGACTTTCTTACCGATTTCCACGTCATTGTAATTAGTGAATTCATCGGCAAACAGGTAGAAACTCGGAGCCAGTGGTTTTTTCGTTTTGGCTTCCTTATTCCACCAGTTGGTAAAAGTTTGCTTCGCCAGCAAAGGCATGGTACGATCCGGGTGGAAACCGACCATTTTATTCGCCACGCGTCGCAACGCGGGGGTATCGAAAATGCCGTTGTACGCCCAGGGAGCCAGACTAGCCAGTTTATTCAGCGAAGTGAAATTAGCCACCAGTCTGGATCGCAGCGGTACGCCTTTGGCTTCGTAGTAATGCTGCAAAAACTCCATTTTGAGTTTCGCCATATCCACGTTCGAAGGGCATTCGGCCTTGCAACCCTTGCAGAGCAGACAGAGGTCGAGTACTTCCTTGATTTCGTCGTGGGCAAAACGGTTGGTTTGCGTAGAATTGGTCAGAAATTCCCGCAGGATATTGGCCCGGGCCCGCGTCGTTTCTTTCTCGTTTCGCGTCGCCATGAAACTGGGGCACATGGTACCACCGCTCAATTCCGTCTTACGGCAGTCGCCCGAACCGTTGCACTGCTCGGCGTGTTGAAGCACGTCCTGATTCTGATACCGGAAAAAGGTCTGGAAATGCGGCGTTTGCTGACCCGGCTCGTATCGCAGAAACGTATGCATGGGCGGCGTATCGACCACTTTTCCGGGATTGAAAATATTTTCCGGATCCCACATCCGCTTCACTTCCTTCATGAGGGCGTAGTTTTTCTCGCCCACCATCCAGGAAATGAACTCGCCCCGCAAGCGGCCATCGCCGTGTTCACCCGAAAGCGAACCGTCGTATTTCTTTACCAGTTTGGCAATTTCTTCGGCAATCAACCGGAATTGCTGATTCCCCTCGCGGGTCTTCAGGTTGATGATCGGACGCAGGTGAATCTCGCCCGAACCCGCGTGGGCGTAGTGCACGGCACTCATGCCGTTTTTCGCCAGAATTTCGTTGAAATCCCGAATGTAGTCGGGCAGGTCATGGATATCGACCGTCGTATCTTCAATCACCGCTACGGCTTTTTCATCACCGGGCAGGTTGGAAAGCAGCCCTAATCCGGCTTTACGCAGGGCCCAGATTTTACCCGTATCGGCTCCAAACAGGATGGGGAAGTGGTAGCCCAGGTGAGCCGCTTTCATTTCGGCTTCCATGCGGGCGGCTACTTCCAGAATTTCCTCCCTGGTTTCTTTTCGAAACTCAACGACCAGAATGGCTCCGGGGTCGCCCTGCACGAAAAAGCGGTTTTTACTCTGTTCGATGTTTTCTTTCGTACACTCGAGAATGTAATGGTCGATCAACTCACTCGCCGAAGGCTTGTACTGCATGGCGATGATATTGGCCCGTAAGGCCTCATCGACCGAATGAAAGTGTACGCAAATCAAGCCCGCTTCCTTAGGTGGTAGAGGATTGATGTGCAATTTGATTTCCGTCAGAAAGCAAAGCGTACCTTCCGATCCGGCCAGGAGCTGGCAGAAATTGAAATCCATACCTCCGGGCGTAAACGGCTCGCAGTAGAGCAGCATATCCAGGGCGTATCCCGTATTCCGGCGTTCGATGCTGGGTTTCGGGAAATTCTTACGGATTTCTTCCTGATTTGCTGTATCCTTTAAAATTTCAAAGGTCTTGCGATAAATGTCGGCTTCTAAATGGTTGGAAATACCCGGCAAGGTAGTTTCGCCTTTAAGCAGAGATTGTACCAGAGGTTGATCTGCCGAAAGGGAACCAAAGGTAGCTTCCGAACCATCCGCCAGTAGGGTTTTCACTTCCAGAACGTGTTCCCGCGTGGAACCGTAAACAACGGAGTTGGAACCGCAGGAGTTATTGCCCACCATACCCCCAATCATGGCCCGGTTAGCCGTGGACGTTTCGGGTCCAAACAAAAATCCGTAGGGTTTCAGGAACAGGTTCAGTTCGTCGCGTACGACGCCGGGCTGTACCCGTACCCATCCTTCTTCGGGATTGATTTCCAGGATTTTATTAAAATATTTGGAAACGTCAACCACAATACCGGCCCCCACTACCTGACCCGCCAGAGACGTACCGGCGGTACGCGGAATAAGCGAGGTGTGGTACTGCCGGGCAAAGGCGATGAGCGTTTTAAGGTCTTCCTGCGTCTTGGGCAAGGCTACAGCCGTAGGAAACTCGCGATACGCCGAGGCATCCGTTGCGTAAAGCGTACGCATGGTTTCGTCGTAGTAGAATTCGCCTTCAAGGCGGGCAGCGAGGTCACGGAGAGCTTCGGTCGGGACAGAAGGCTTCGTAATTAATCGAGCCGTTGCTGTAGTCATAGTACGTTTTATTGCTTCGGGGGTGCAAAGGTAACCGATAGACTTTTTTTAAGAGTCGGGTTTTACAAAAGATTCTTTTGTAAAAGAGGGTTCCCGATTTCGATTACCCCCTATAAAAAAGTTTCAGGCCTTTGTCGGCTAGACAAAGGCCTGAGAGCATTCAGACACGATTGAAGGAATATAGGGAAATTAATTAATTCACAAACACCACGCGAGTGGGCTTATCGGTATTTAGACTGATGTCTTTTTTGACGACGGTTTCACCATCGGTCACTTCAATGTGGTATTGACCATCGGCCAGT
>NZ_NMPS01000202.1:0-629 GCF_002261125.1 Siphonobacter sp. BAB-5385
CAACACACGTATGTAGTCATCATGGCCGGGGGCGTCGGTACCCGCTTCTGGCCCTTCTCCCGCCAAACCTATCCCAAACAGTTTCACGACGTCCTTGGCATCGGTCGCACCATGCTCCAGATGACCTTCGACCGACTCGCCGACATCTGTCCGCCTGAAAACGTTTACATTGTTACCTCCCAGGAGTACTATGCCCTCACCAAGCAGCAACTCCCCCAGCTCAGCGATCACCAGATCCTCCTGGAACCCTCCCGTCGCAACACGGCCCCCTGCATCGGTTATGCCTGCTACAAGATTGCCGCTCGCGATCCCGAGGCCAACATCATCGTCACGCCTGCCGATCATCTGATCCTGAAAGAAAAGGAGTTCACCGACCGCGTCAAAGTCGCCCTTCAGGCTACGGCTGAATCCGATATTCTGGTTACCCTGGGCATTACCCCCACCCGACCCGACACGGGCTACGGCTACATTCAGTTCGATGGGCTGGCCGAGAAAGAAGTCAAGCGGGTGAAGACCTTCACCGAAAAGCCCCACCTGGAACTGGCTCAGGCGTTTCTGGAAAGTGGCGATTATGTCTGGAATGCCGGCATTTTCGTCTGGAATGCCCGATCCATTCGTAAAGCCTTTGA
>NZ_NMPS01000203.1:0-61396 GCF_002261125.1 Siphonobacter sp. BAB-5385
AGCTAATTAGCTAACCCCTTTTTCATTGAATGCCCTGTAGATGATGTACTACAGCAGGCGGATTCATTTCTAAATGGCTCAATCGCATTTGCACCTTTTAAGTAGCCCATCACTTCAGACCTTGTAGCACCTGGGCGTATGTTTCTTTAAAATGCGTAACTCGGTTTCAATGGGCGGAAACTCCGTCGTAAACGTACTGAAATTGCCCACCTTGGTTTTTAACTCCAGCGTTTTTACCACTTCATGCAAGCGTGTGATGCCCAGCGTACCCGCATTGCCTTTCAGCGTATGAAGATTGGATTCAACCATTTGAAAATCTTCACTCGCAAAGCCTTCCTTGGCCGCAGCAATCTGTTCCGTTGCTTCCTGTTCGAATTCCGCAAATACCTGTTCAACCATTTCCTTACCCGCCAGTTCGGCCAATTGATTCACTACGCCAAAATCGTACAAGTCACTGAGTTCATTCGTAACGGGCGGTTCAGGCACTACGGGTTCAGACACGGCATTCGTAGCATTCGTTTTCGCTTTCTCGATTCCAACCCGATCTACCCATTCCTTGACCTTGAGCACCAGGATTTCAGCCCGGATGGGTTTGGATACGTAATCGTTCATACCCTGACTCAGGAAACGTTCCCGGTCTTCCTTCATCGAATAGGCCGTCATGGCGAGAATAGGCGGCAATGCTTCGGCAAATTGCTTCCGTAAGGCCTGCGTTGTTTCCAGACCATCCATATCCGGCATCTGAATATCCATCAAAATCAGGCTGTACGGATCTGTTCCAATTGTTTGTTCCACCAGTTGAATGGCTTTCCGGCCAGAATCGGCCGTTTCTACCCGACAACCCGCTTTTAGTAGAATTTCGCTCGCCACTTTACGGTTCACGGCGTTGTCATCCACCAGTAAGATATGAGGCTGTTCTTTGGCCAGATAGCCCACAATCTGGAACTCGTCGGCGTATCTTTTCTCCTGCAAGGGAGCAATCATCGTTTCCTTGAGTTCCACCGTAAACCAGAACGTACTGCCCTGCCCTACTTCCGATTCGACTCCCATCTCTCCTTTCATCAGGCGGGATAATTCCCGGGAAATCGCCAACCCAAGACCCGTACCACCGAAGGATTTCCGGGTTGTATTGTCTAATTGCTGGAAAGCTCCGAAAAGCTGTTTCAGACCGTCCTCTGAAATACCAATTCCACTATCCTCGACCTCCACACGTATTTTGTGCCATTTGCCGTGCGTAGCCAGATTCATAACCCGAACCTTCACGGAGCCCTGTTCCGTAAACTTGAGGGCGTTGGAAGTCAGGTTGGAAAGAATCTGTAACAACCGGGTTTCATCAGCGATGATGTACTGTGGCAAGTCCGATCCCAGCTCGTACGTAAGCGTATTATTCCGGTTTTTGGCCGTTTGTCCGAACAGACTGATTAATTTATCGAAGACGCTACGGAACTCAAACGGTGCTTCGTGCAGGACCATTTTTCCGGCTTCGATTTTGGACAAATCCAGAATGTCGTTCAGAATATTCAGCAGTGTTTCCGAGGACTTCTTAATCGTATGCACGTATTCCCGCTGCTCCTCTTCCAGTTTGGTCGTACCCAGCAGGTCAATCATTCCGATCACCCCATTCATGGGTGTACGGATTTCGTGCGACATATTCGCCAGAAAACGCTCTTTTACTTTGAGTGAACGTTCGGCTTCTTCCTTCGCTTTGAGCAATTCGCGGGCGGAACGTTTCAGGGGCGTAATATCCCGGGCAATGCCCGCTACCTCCTCAATCGTTCCATCGGCCAGCAAAATCGGATTCAGGTATACTTCCAGCCAGATGTCATCGCCGTGCCGGATATGCTCCATGTGCACTTCGTACGACTCGGCTTTACCCCGAAAAGCAATTTTGTACTTTTCTTCCATGATCTTTCGGTTGGAAGAATCCATCAGTCGCCAGGCAAACTGGTCAGTCGTAACATTAACCTGCGGGGGCATATTGAGCTGACTTTGAATCAGCTTCATGTAATTGTCATTGAACGAAGTCAACTGCAACCGGCGATTGACCGTCCACATCAGGTGACTCGACGACTCGAAAATGGCGTGTAACCGGGCCGTTTGTTTCCCCAGTTCGGCCTCCGCCTGTTTGCGTTCGATGGCAACGGCTACCTGACCCGAAATAAATTCGAGCAGTTCCAAATCCCGGATGTCGTACTTGTTGGCCCGCTCGTAGGATTTTACCCCGATAATTCCCGTAATCCGGTCACCAATCCGTAGCGGCACGCACAACATGACCTTCGGAATTTCGCCGTAGATGTACAACACCCGTTGCCGGGCCAGATCGAGAATTTCATTTTCCGTAAGCATCAGGGGCCGATTGGCCACAATGGCGTACTCCGTAAGTCCATTACCCAGTTTACGCTTCGTAAACCGAATATTCTTGTTGAAATACTCATCGACGTAATACGGAAAGTAGAGGTAACTCTTGGTCGGATCGTACAGCGAAATGAAGAAGTTCTTGGTATCAATGACCTTTCCCAATTCTTCGTGGATAAAGTGATACAAATCATCCAGACTCCGCGTACTCAGCGTGGAGTTAGCAATCTGGTAGTACAGATTCTGGGCATTCTCCGCCCGGTTTTTGGCCGTCGCGTCGTGAAAGATGCACCGAAATACAATCGGCTTTCCCTGCTCGTCGTACCGGCAGTTGACCGATCCCGACAGGTACACCCGCCGGCCATCTTTACGCCGGTATACCGCTTCAAAATCCGGAATCTGTTCGCCGTTTTTGACGCGTTCAAACTTACTGAGCGTTTCTTCCATGAACTCCGGGTGAATGACATCCCGTAAATTCATCTGATTCAACTCGGCGGACCGATAGCCGATCGTATCTTTCCAGGCTTTGTTGACGTACAGAAAACGACCCTGTAAATCAATCATCTGGATCAAATCCGTCGTATTCCGGATCAAATCCTGTAACTCCGAGGAAGCCGAACTCAACGGCAATCCCGGCGAGGTTTGGCGAAGCGAAGGTCCCGCTTCCGTACTCAAGGTTTTACTCATTCTGTATCGATGCCTTGGACTTTCGTACCGACGTAGCGGTCAGAAAATCAATTCTTTTTCTGTTAAAATAGCCAGAGCTGTCCTGTACCCGAACATTGCTGCTCATGTTGCAACAGCCAGCGTTTCCGCCAGATTTCCCAGGCGTACCCTACGGGCTTGCCGTCCGTACCGATTACGCGGTGGCAGGGTACGATGAGAGCAATCTGATTTTTGGCGTTCGCTGCCGCAACGGCCCGCGTTGCTTTTTCATCCCCAATTTCGCGGGCCAGGTTGATGTAAGAAACCGTCTCGGCGTAAGGTAATTCCCGCAGGCGTTGCCACACATTTTGCTGAAACGCCGTACCCGTCCATTGTAGGGGCAGGTCAAAATCCCGGCGTTTTCCCGAAAAATATTCGGTCAATTGATGCTGTGTTTCCTCAAGCAGAGTCGTAAAAACCTGACGCCCCTTTTCAGGAACGAAGCGAACTACCTGCAAAGCTTCTGCCGAGGAACCTAGTTCCATCCAGCCCAGCGGTGATTCGTAATAAGCCACATACGCCGAGGATGCCATCGCATTTACGGATTATAACGTGCTTTTTTCGATAAAACTACAAAAAATCAGGGTAATTTTGAGCCATTGATTCAGCCGATTTGCCCGACCTTTCGAAAAATGGAAAGCGTTTTCGGAATAGTCACTACCTGAATACAAAGACGCCCGAGCGAGCCCTGAGCCCTACGGGCGGTTAACTGCCTTTTGAATGAAAGTAAAAGCAAAAAAGCACTTAGGACAACATTTTCTCCGCGATTTACACGCTTGCGAGCGGATTGCTGATTTGCTGTCGGGATACCAGGATTACCGGACCGTACTCGAAATTGGTCCCGGAATGGGTGTGCTTACGCAGTTTCTTTTGCGTAAACCCCAATTTGAAGTACACGTGGTAGAAATTGACCGGGAATCGGTGGATTATCTGCACGAACATTTTCCGGACCTTTCCCCCCGCGTTCATAACTACGATTTTTTGCGATGGGATTTGCGGACGTTCTCTCCTGAGTCTTTTGGATTGATTGGAAATTTTCCGTACAACATATCCAGCCAGATCTTTTTCCGCGTACTCGAATACCGCAATCAGATTCCGGAAGTAGTTTGTATGCTGCAGAAGGAAGTGGCTCAACGCATTGCTTCGCCGCCGGGTAGTCGTGATTACGGCATCCTGAGCGTATTGCTTCAGGCTTTCTACGACATCAAGTACCACTTCACGGTGCCGCCAGGAGCCTTCGATCCGCCACCAAAAGTACAATCAGGCGTTATTCGTCTGCAACGTAATGCAGTAACCCAGCTCGACTGCGATGAGAAGCTGTTTTTCAACGTAGTCAAAACGGCCTTTAACCAGCGTCGTAAAACCCTACGAAACGCTCTCAAACCCATTGGCGTGATCTTTGATCATCCACTTCTGGAGAAACGGGCTGAACAGTTGGGCGTGGCTGAGTTTGTTGACATTACGCAAACCATCGAACGGGCTAAAAAGGCCTAGCTTTCCGCTTTTATTCGTCTTTTGGATCTGATTGTATGGCTTTTGAGCTTACCAAAGAGTACGTAGAACGACTAAGCCAGGCCGTGGAGCTTCGCGATGAATCGACCATCCGGCTGGAACTGAGTGACCTCTTTGCCGCTGATATTTCCGTTTTACTCGACGAGCTGGAAGGCCCGGAAGCTCATTATATCCTTACGTTACTGGATACCGAAACCGGAGCCGAAATTCTGGCTGAATACGATTCGGATTCCCGTCGGGAGCTTTTGAAATACTTTGACTCGGCCGAGATTGCCCGTTACGTCAATATTCTGGATTCGGACGATGCGGTGGATTTGCTCAAAGAACAGTCCGTACGGATTCGGGAGGAAGTCATTGCCCTGATTGAAGACCGCGAACAGGCCCGTTTTATCCTCGATCTGCTGCCCTACGAACCCGATACGGCGGGCGGTCTGATGCAGAAGGAGCTGGTGAAAATCAACGTACGCCAAACAGTAACCGAGTGCGTAGAGGAAATTCGTCGGCAGGCGGAAGACGTGGAAAAGGTATACACCGTCTACGTAGTGGATGACGATCAGATTCTATTGGGGATTGTTTCCCTGAAAGACATCATTCTGGCTAAACGGGGCAGTAAGATTGAGCAAATCTACGACGACGATGTCATTTATGCCTCTACGTACGACTCCGCCGAAGACGTCGCCGAATTGATGTCCCGGTACGATTTGGATGCTCTCCCCGTCGTAAACGTACAGAAACGTCTGCTGGGGCAAATTACCATTGATGACGTGGTGGACGTAATTACGGAACAGGCTCAGGAAGACATCGCCGCTATTACGGGGGTCTCCGAAGAAGTCGAAGAGGATGATTCCGTCTGGAAGATTACGCGTTCGCGTTTACCCTGGCTGGGTATCGGCATGATTGGTAGTTTGCTGGCGGCCAAGTTTCTGGGCATATTCGAGCACGACCTGCTGATGATGGTACCGGCTCTGGCGTTATTCATTCCCATTATTGGTTCAACGGGTGGGAATGTGGGTATTCAGTCCTCCTCGTTCATGGTTCAGATTCTGAGTGATAAATCGGCCCTGAGCGGTGAGTTCTGGCCGCGTATGCTCAAAATTCTGACGGTTGCCGTTTTGAAGGGAGTACTGATTGCGGCCTTTGTTTTTCTCATCACTTACCTGATTCTTTCGCACTCCCTTAAACTTTCGATGGTCGTATCCATTTCGCTGATGGCGGTAGTACTGCTGTCTTCGTTTACGGGAACGGTAACCCCGATTATTCTCAATCGGTACGGAATCAATCCTTCCGTAGCTTCGGGACCCTTTATTACTACGGCCAATGATTTTCTGGGGTATAGCGTGTATTTCGGCATTGCCTACTTGCTGTATCATTACGGGTAAGTATCGTCCTCTGCTTCCATTAAAAACGTACTATTTATCATGATTGCCGTTCTTCAACGCGTTTCGCAGGCTTCCGTCACGATTGATTCCCGCATCAAGGGAGAAATTGCTCAGGGCTTACTGATTTTACTGGGCATCACCCATACCGATACGGAAGAAGACCTGGAATGGCTGGCCCGCAAGATTGTGGGCATGCGAATTTTCGGCGATGAAGAGGGCAAAATGAACCTCGACCTGAAAGCCGTACAGGGAAGTATTCTGCTCATCAGTCAGTTTACGCTGTTTGCCAGTACGAAAAAAGGCAATCGTCCGAGTTATATCGACGCCGCCCGTCCGGAAGTGGCTATTCCTTTGTACGAAAAGATGATCGTTCAGCTGGAAAAAGAACTGGGTCAGCCCATTGCGACGGGCGAATTTGGGGCCGACATGAACGTCTCCCTGCTCAACGACGGTCCCGTCACTATCATTATTGACTCTAAAAACCGCATCTAATTCCATGACGCTGGAAGAAGCCCAAAAAACCGTAGATCAGTGGATTACCACCGTGGGAGTACGCTACTTTAACGAACTGACCAACACGGCCCTGCTGATGGAAGAAGTAGGTGAAGTCGCCCGAATCATGGCCCGCCGGTACGGGGAACAGTCGGAGAAGGAGTCTGACAAAAACAAGGACCTGGGCGACGAACTGGCGGATGTACTCTGGCTGGTGATTTGCTTGGCGAATCAAACGGGTGTAAATCTGACGGAGGCTTTCGAAAAAAACCTCGACAAGAAGAACATCCGTGACGCGACCCGTCACCTCAATAATCCTAAATTACAGGAATAGATTTTCGCTTTTCCAGGGTATCATTCCCGTAGAAAAGTCCTATAAGAAAGAACGTTGCTCTGGTGAATGATTTTTTTCGTACGTTTCAGCGTTCCCTGTAGCGGACAAGCCATTGTCTGTCACCTCTTTATCCCAGATCGATTCGGAGAGCGACATACAGTACAGGATAATTCCTTAAGGATTTCTTAAGCTTGTACCGGAATTAACCGTTATTTCGCTTTATCAATTCGTATAGAAACCCAATTTTTCCGACAATGGCCTTCAAACGCGTCCTGATTGCTGAAGATAGCTCCGTCATTCAAAACCTCGCTAAGAAAATTCTGGAATTCCAGAACTTTGAAATCACTTCCGTTAAAAATGGGGAGCAGGTATTGCAATTGCTTGATAAAGAATCTTTTGACATTGTTCTGCTGGACATCAACATGCCCGTAATGGACGGCATGGAGTGTGCCCGTCAGATTCGCCAACTACCCGATGCCCAAAAGGCACAAACCCCGCTGGTGGCCATCACCGGTAATGCCCGTAACTACTCTCCGGAAGAGTTCAAGTCTGCTGGCTTCAACGACATTCTGATTAAGCCCCTCAACTTTGATGCCCTCGTTGCCAAAGTTCGCGAGTTTACGGGCGGCGAAGTATAATTTTTTTAGCGTGATTGGCTAACATCGTTCTTGAACAGAAGGGAATTCATCATTCTCTTCTGTTCAATAGTATTGGGTATGCAGGTAACTTTTCTCGGTACGGGTACTTCGCAGGGCGTTCCGGTCATTGGCTGTGACTGTCCGGTTTGCCGTTCGCTTGATTTTCGGGATAAACGCCTTCGGGTATCCATGCACGTGGAAGCTGATGGTCGTAGTCTGGTTATTGATACCGGCCCGGATTTCCGTACGCAGGCCCTCCGTGAACGTATCATGCATTTGGATGCCGTTGTCTTTACGCATGCTCATAAAGACCATACGGCGGGTCTGGACGATGTACGACCCTTTAATTTTCGGCAAAATTCCGACATCCCGCTGTACGGACAGGCAGCTGTACTGGAGCAAATCAAAGTAGAGTTCGCCTACGCTTTTGCCGAGCATAAATACCCCGGTACGCCCCGCTTACAATTGCATCCGATTGAAAACAAACCCTTTGAGATCCTGGGTTTGCAACTGACTCCCATCGAGGTGATGCATCACAAATTACCCGTGTTTGGTTACCGGATCGGGGATTTTTCATACATCACGGATGCAAATTTTATTGCTGAATCAGAACTGGACAAGCTTCGCAACAGCAAGGTTCTGGTGATTAATGCCCTGCATAAAGGTCCCCGACACCTCTCCCACTTTGTTCTGCCGGAGGCTCTGGAGATCATTGAAAAGTTAAAGCCGGAAGTCGCCTATCTCACGCACATTAGCCATTCGATGGGCCTTCATGCTCAGGTCGAAGCCGAATTACCTCCGCACGTGCATCTGGCCTATGATGGGCTGAAAATCAACCTTTAAGAACTTTTTTCGGATCTGGAAAAGGCTTTCTCCCGCGGTTTGACTGCTTGGTTGGTACTACTTTTTTGCCGTTTTTGTCAAAAAATTCTGTTTGTATGAGTATTCAACAACCTGATCCAACCTTACGGGCTGCTTTATTTGATATGGATGGCGTCATCGTGGATAATATGGCCTACCATGAAACAGCCTGGCGTTTGTTCTGCGAAAACCACGGATTTCCCTTTAGCCGGGAAATGTATTATACCAACCTGAACGGAAAAAACTCCTTCGATTCGTTTGCGTATTTGCTCGGCCGCGACCCCTCGCCGGAAGAAGTACGGCAGATGTCTGACGAGAAGGAAGAAATGTACCGCAATAGCTACGGTCCAGCACTTGAACCAGCTGAAGGACTCATCAGCTTTCTGAATATTCTTCATGAATACGGCGTGAAATGTGCCGTAGCAACGTCAGCCCCCATCGAAAATGTGCAGTTTACCCTGGACGGCACGGGCCTTCGTCCGCTTTTCGATGTGGTCGTGGATGCTTCAATGGTACAGAATGGCAAACCCGCTCCGGATATTTATCTGAAAGCCGCCGAATTAGTGGAAGTTCACCCGAGTAATTGTGTCGTATTTGAAGATGCCTTACTGGGCATTCAGGCCGGAAAAGCAGCGGGAATGAAAGTAGTGGGCGTTTCGACCAGCCACAGTAAGGATGAACTGGCCCCACTCACTAGTGCAGTCATTGCTGACTTCCGGGAAATCAACTGGGAACAGTTTGAATTCGTACTCGCTCATTAATCCCTATGAAGCCTTCTGAGACGTATCTGGCATTCATTCATGATGTACTCATTACCGTGCACAGCGGCATTCACGAACTACAGGGTCGGCTAGCCTTCTGCGACCCCGCTGAACGGGATTACATCGAAGGCCGGATTTTCAGTTATAACGAGTTTTTGCAAACGCTCCAGACCAGTGCCCGGGAGTTTGGCCTGTCCGAAGAGATTGGTCTGTAAACACAAGGGACGATGCTTAGTAAGCATCGTCCCTTTCTATTAGCAGTGACTAACGTCCGCGATTTACAGCGTGGCTACCACTTCTTTAATATCCTGAATGATCTTCTTGGCCAGGTTTTCGGCCTTGGTCATAAAGTCAGATTCCGAATAAATGCGGATGATGGGCTCGGTATTCGACTTGCGAAGATGTACCCATTCATTGCCAAATTCAATTTTCACACCGTCTTCCGTATTGATGGGCTGACGGGTATACTTCTGCTGAATTCGCTCCAGTACAACGTCTACGTTCAGCTCCGGCGTTAATTCAATCTTGTTTTTCGAGATGTAATAATTCGGGTACGCCCGCCGCAGAATCGATACAGACTTGCCGAATTTGGCCAGATGCGTCAGGAATAGAGCGATACCAACCAGGGCATCACGACCATAATGCAACTCGGGATAGATAATGCCTCCATTGCCTTCGCCACCGATCACCGCTTCTACCTCTTTCATTTTCGTTACCACGTTTACTTCGCCGACCGCCGCGGAATGGTGCGTACCACCAGCTTTCTGGGTTACGTCCCGCAGAGCAATGGTTGAAGAAAGATTGGAAACGGTATTGCCAACCTGGTTTTTCAGAATGTAGTCCGCTACGGCTACCAGCGTGTACTCTTCGCCGAAAGGCTCACCATCTTCCGAAACAAACGCCAGTCGATCTACGTCCGGATCTACAGCAATCCCCAGATCGTATTTGCCCGTCCGCATTTCCTTGCGAATATCCGTCAGGTGTTCGGGCAGAGGCTCGGGGTTGTGGGCAAAGTAGCCGGTAGGTTCGCAGTGAAGTTTAAGAATATCTTTAACGCCCAGGGCTTCCAGCAGCATGGGTACGGCGATACCCCCCGAGGAGTTTACCGCATCAACAGCAATGCTGAAATCGGCAGCTTCGATGGCAGCTTTTTCTACCAGCGGCAGGGCCAGAATGGCTTCGATGTGCTTTTTCAGGTACGAATCGTCTACGCGATAGCTACCTAATTTTTTCACTTCTACAAAAGAAAACGCTTCAGCTTCAGCCAGTGCCAGTACTTCGGCTCCGTCTTCAGCGGAAATGAACTCACCTTTTGCATTAAGCAATTTCAACGCATTCCACTGAATGGGATTGTGGCTGGCCGTTAGAATGATTCCACCGGCAGCTGATTCCAGAGGGACTGCTATTTCAACGGTGGGCGTGGTAGATAAACCTAAGTCGACTACGTGTAAGCCAAGTCCCTGTAAAGTAGCTGATACTAAACGAACCGCCATTTCTCCGGAAAGACGAGCGTCCCGGCCAATGACAATCTTTTGATTTTCAGGAAATTTACGCTTTAGCCAAGTTCCGAAGGCGGCGGAAAACTTAACAATGTCAACGGGAGTAAGGGCTTCACCCACGTTTCCACCAATGGTTCCCCGGATTCCGGAGATAGATTTAATCAACGTCACGATGCTCTCAATTTTGAGGAAGAACTGTTGGGGATATAAAGCAAAAGTAACAAATTAATTCCTTCTGCTAGCCATTTTCTACGATAGAATCCAATTATAAATCGAACGGATTTTTGCCTTTTCGTATTACGTAAATGGGCGGATTTCTACGACCCACAATACTCGGTGGCATCCGTAAAACTATTCTCCATCCAGCGGATTTACTCGTAAACCCGGGATTATTTTAATAAATAAAATTGATGCGACGTTTTTTTATTGTTTTGATCCGGATTTACCAGGGAGCTTTGTCCCCGTATCTGGGCAACTCGTGTCGGTATACGCCGACCTGCTCGCAGTACGCCATTCAGGCTATTGAAAAACACGGCCCCTGGAAAGGTGGCTGGCTGGCTCTGCGGCGAATCTCCCGTTGTCACCCCTGGGGCGGCCACGGGCATGATCCAGTACCATGACACGCTAGGAAGCACTGGGAAGATAAAAAGTGAACCGAGCCCCTTCACCGGGCTGACTTTCCGCGAGGATTGTCCCCCCCTCGTGCTCTACGATTTTCTTACACAAAGCGAGGCCAATACCGGTTCCCTCGAACTCCGAACGACCGTTGAGTCGCTGAAAAACCTGGAAGATTCGATCTTTGTATTCGGGATCAAAGCCAATTCCGTTATCCTGTAAAGTAATCTCAACCCATTTACGGGCCGTAGATAATCCCTTTTGCCGGACCTGCGTAAGGGATAACGACTGAGCGGCAATCCGAATGATCGGTGGCCGCATCGTATCGGTAAACTTGAGCGAATTGCCAATCAGATTGGAAAACAACTGCCGCATTTGTACGGGTACACCGTAAATTTCAGGGAGTTCATCCCATTCGATAGTCGCTCCTTTTTCAGCAATCTGGGCATCGAAGTCCTCCAGGATTTCCTCTACGATGGGATTGAGTGGCACTATTTCGCGATTTTGCCCCTGTCGTGTTACCCGGGACAAAATCAGCAGGGCGTCAATCAAACTTCGCATCCGATCAATGGCCTGAAGCGTACGCCGCATATAATTCTCCACCTCTTCGTCCTGTTGCGTACCTAATCGTTGTTTTAAGCGGGAAATGAATGCTGAAATCTTTCGCAGCGGCTCCTGAAGATCATGGGAAGCGGCATAGGCAAACTGCTCCAGCTCGCCATTCGATCGTTGTAGTTCTTCGATTTTCTGACGCAGGGCTGATTCGTACTGTCGTAACAGCGTGATATCGGCAATACTGCCGACCAGATGCGTCACCTTCTCTTTTTCATTGACTACGGGGCGACCTACCACCATCAATACTTTCTCCTGCCCTTCCTGCGTCATCACGCGGTGTTCGAGGCGGAAGGCCTGCCTGGTATCAATGGCTTCCTGCACGGTACGCACCACTAAGTCGTCATCGCGATGGTCCAGAAACGTAAAAAATGAGGTATAGTCCGCACAATCTTTCTGAAAGGTTTCCCGTGTATGCCCCATCACTTCGTACAAACCATCCGAACAGATCAGCTCGCCCGTCACCAGGTTTTTTCCCAGCTGCCAAAGTGAAAAGCCTGCTCGGTGATCCGGTGCATTTCCTGGTGCTGGAGCAGCCGGGTATAGGCCAGATGCGTTTCCGTAATATCTTCCGAAACGCCAATGGTTTCCAGGGGGTTGCCCTGGGCGTCACTCCGGAAAATGGTTACGCGGGTTCTAAACAGCCGTTCCGTCTGATTTTTATGCAGTACCAGCGTTTCATATTCCACAAACTGTTTTTTCCGCGTAATCAATTCTTCGATCCGGGCGGCCCGCTGGTTAAACAGACTTTCCGACAGAATGATGGCGTGTAAATCCCCACCCCGATCAGCCAGGTCTTTTTTACTGTAACCCAACAGTTCCGTAAAGCGATCATTGATGTAAATGATCTTTTGCGTGGTCAGGTCCTGTACATGAACGATATCGGGAAACAGCAGATCCAGTTTCTCCAGCATCTGAATTTGCTCGGGAAACTCGGAAGGATACTGATATAGGGCCGATTCGCTATGCATGGACTTTAGAGAAGAAATTAGAGCGTTTCAACGTCAGCAATGTACCGCTTTTCACGAAAGCTCTGAATAGTTCTTTATCCCTTGAAAAAAGTATGCCCTTATGATACTCTTTTCAAACAGGCGAACGGGCCTGTTCTGCTTTCGCAGGCCGTCCAGAGCCCTTCTTTTGCGATGCCAGATTCGTGCTTGTCCGTAAAAAGCAAAATGAGCCCGAATAATAGCCCAGCACAGAGCAAAGTGTCCACCCAGTACGTAACGGACACCGGCCAGACCGTCAAGTACCAATCGTAGCAGAATGATGCCATACAGGTTTTGGGCGGGCCGGTTTTTATACAACATCGCCAGACTGTTCCGGAAATTGAGAAAAGTTTTGCGGGGATTCAGGTAGTCCAGCGTACCTCCGCCCACGTGATACACCGTCGAACCGGCCGTAGCCCAAACCTCATATCCTGCCAGTTGCATTCGCCAGCAAAGGTCTATTTCTTCCATATGAGCGAAAAAATCGGCATCGAATCCGCCCATTTTCTGGTACACTTCCGCTCGCACAAACATACAGGCCCCGCAGGCCCAGAAACAGGGCTCGTCGGTATCGTACTGGCCCTGATCGCGTTCACGCGTCTCAAAGATACGGCCACGGGTGAAGGGATAGCCTAGAAAATCCAGATGTCCGCCAACGCCCCCGCCGTGCTCGAAATGTTCCCGGTAGTTGTAATCGCGAATTTTGGGCTGTACTGCCGCCACCTGCGGATGCTGCTGTAAGAGACGTAAAGGGGCTACCAGCCAGCCCGACGTCACTTCAACATCAGAATTAAGCAGACAATAGTATTCGGCCGGAATCTGTCGGAGAGCTTCGTTATAACCTCCGGCAAAGCCGTAATTGACAGTATTGCGAATGAGCCGTACTTCCGGAAAGTGCGTCTGTAACCAGACTACGGAGTCGTCCGTGGAAGCGTTATCTGCGACGTATACGGCATGACCATCCGCGTAGGCGAGTACGGTAGGAAGGAATTTTTCCAGGTAGGATTTCCCGTTGTAATTCAGGATAACAATGGCCAGAAGGTCCATAAAGGTTTGCCCAGCCAGGCAATGGATACAAAATGGGGAAAGAATAAAAAGAGAAAAGACTAGCGAAAGTCTTTTCTCTTCCTTGACTCGTATAGCATCGACTTATTTACCGAACAAGCCTTCCATGCCGGGAATATTGGGCAACAGACCATCGGTAGCCTGCTTGAGGTGATCGGCCACCCGGGCTTCTACGGCTTCGAGGGCTTTGTTGGTCGCGGCCACGATCAGGTCGCGGAGCATTTCCGTTTCTTCGGGTTTCACCAGATCCGGATCAATCTCCAAATGAACGAGTTGTTTGCGTCCATTCACGGTTGCTTTTACCAGTCCCGCCCCGGCTTCAGCCGTTTCGGTGATGGAAGGAAGGGTTTCCTGAGCGTCTTTCATGCGGGCCTGCATTTCTTTCATCTTGCCCATCATGCCTAGCATATCAAACATGTGTAGTCGTTCGGTTTGAATGTAACTGATTACAAAGGTAGAGAAAACGGGTACAAAACCGTGCCCAGAACCCGCGACGCCCCGATTACCCTTAACGAATGAGGCGGAAAACGCCCCGTTTGGTAAACGAATCGCCTAGCTCATTCCGCACGTCCAGGCGGTAGGAATAGCTGCCCTGCGGAGCGGGTTTTCCATTGACATACCCATCCCAGCCTTCGCTTTCGTCTTCCGTAGAAAAAATAGAATTGCCCCAACGGTCGAATACGGTAAATTTCAGAGCGTTGACGTGTAATACCTTCGGCAGGAAGACATCATTCTGGGAATCACCATTGGGCGTAAAGGCATCGGGTACATAAACCTGAAAAAGCTCCTGAATCGGGATTGGATTAGACCAGCTGGTGTTACCGGATGCTGAAGTGGACTGAATCCGATATTCGTAGTCCGGTGAAATAGGAAACTGAGGCTACTCACGCTGATTTTCGTAGCCTTAGCTACGTTAATGGAAGCCACTACGTTTCCCTGAGCATCCAAAGCCTGCACGGTATACTCGCCCAAGTCTTCGGTAAAGGGGTTGTTACTCGTCCAGGAAAGCTCGCCACCTTTTTGACTTAAATAGATGGTGCATACGGGCGACGATGGATTTGACCAGGTTTTACAGGCACTTTCGTACGAAATCTGATAACAGTATGATCGTTGCGAAGGATTGATCTGCTTATCTTTATACGGACTAACAATCGTTGTATCCGTTTCGATTTTTTCAAATTTGCTCCCGGCTTCGGCTCGTAAAATTTCATAGTCCAGAACTTTACCCCCCGGAGATTCCCAGTTCAATACCGCAGCATTTCCGGCCAGTGTAGCGTAAGCCTGGGTGATGGGATCGGGCTTTACGGTAGACTCGATTTCCTCGCAAACTTCATTGGATATGGAATTGATGTTATTGACCCGGGCCGTTACGCGGTAGCAATACGAGGTGCCGCATTCCAGTTCGGATTGATCAATCAGCTGAGTTTGGTTACGATCTGTAATGACCGGAAAAGTCGTTGTACCATTACTTACCGTATACGATTCGAAAGTAGCCGTGGCTTGCGGATAGGCCGTCCAGTTTACCTCCATCTGCTTTGCTTTTGCTACCACCGTGATGGGTAAAGTACAAATTTCATCCGAACCGCTGGAACTCGCACAGCCCCCTACCGAACGGACCTGAAAACAGTACTGTTTTGTGGGGTTAAGATTGGTAATCCGTTCTGAGGTTAGATTATTTTGAATCTGAATGCCTGTGCTAACGTAAGTACCACCCACTTCCTTCTGAAAAATTTCCTGCGTTGTAGAAACGGGTCCGGCAAACTGAATGGTCGCTACGGTTTTGGTTGCTGACAGCTCCAGTAAGGTTACGATGGGTTTGGGTGACTGGTTGAGCTTGCCGGGGTCAATGAACTTGCTGACTTTAGAACTACTGCATATATTCCCTTCATATGTACCCTGAACCGAAATTGCAACGCCTGTACCGGCATTTTTGTAGATATGCACTTTCGTTAGGGGCAAATCTTTCTTTAGTACTTTTTCTGTATTTCCATCCCCCCACTCTACTGTAAATTCGTCGTAAGGATTTCTGGAACTATCTTTAGGAATCACCAGGGTAACTTGCTCAATTTCACAGGCATCGACTTCGAAGTTAGGATCAGGATTACCCAGCACCTGTACCGTCTGACAGGCATAGTGACCTCCGTTTAATGAACTTCCTACCATAATTAGTCCGTAGGTTCCAGCTTTGTCGTAGGTTTTGGAAGTTTGAATGCTTTCGGGCTTCAGGTCATTATTGAAATCAATTGTAGCATTTTGGTATTCGTACCAAAACCCTGTATTATCTCCGCCTGTCAGATCTTCTACATAAAGCGTCTGGCCTTTGCAAATTTTTAAGGGTTGTTTAGAAGTTCCCGTAAATTCAACAGGGGTTGCCGTTCTACTTCCTACACGGATACTGATCTTTCCGGTTTGTTGCGTTCCCAATACTTTATCACCAACCGGGCACTGAGCCCAGCCTTCCCATACAATTCCTAAAAGCAGTAAAAGTATACGTATCCGCATCTGAAGTTTCTGGTCTTTCTATGAGCTATTGGTCAAATTTCAATGAATCCTGCCATCATTCCAAAATAGGACCGTAGTTTTGAGACTTCATTCACATTTCTCGAAGAAACCTAACACCCAAAAAGGGTGTTGACTGTGGTCAGAACGTAAGAAAGATTCTCAGGCGTATATTTCAAATAGAATTTGCTAGACTTCTGACTTCACAGACCCCCTATACATTGCCAAGCAGCCATGGAAGAAAGTCCCATCGTATTAGACAGCATCGAAGAGGCCATTGAAGACATTCGGGCCGGTAAAATTATCGTCGTCGTCGATGACGAAGACCGTGAAAATGAAGGGGATATGATTTGTGCCTCGGAGCTGATCACGCCCGAAATCATCAACTTCATGACCAAGGAGGCCCGCGGACTGATTTGTGTACCCCTCACGGAAGCCCGCTGTCAGGAATTACAACTGGATATGATGGTTGGCCAGAATACGTCCAACCATGAAACGGCCTTTACCGTCTCCGTAGACTTGCTAGGCAACGGCTGTACCACGGGTATTTCAGCTTCCGACCGGGCCAAAACGATTCGGGCCCTGGTAGATCCGGACACGAAACCCGAAGATTTGGGTCGTCCGGGCCATATTTTTCCCCTGAAAGCTAAAGCCGAAGGCGTGCTCCGCCGCCCCGGCCATACCGAAGCAGCCGTCGATTTTGCCGTACTGGCGGGCTTAAAACCTTCGGGCACCCTGATTGAAATTCTGAACGAAGACGGTACCATGGCCCGCCTCCCCGAGCTACGGAAAATTGCCGATCGTTTTGGAATGAAGCTGGTTAGTATCAAAGACCTGATCGCCTACCGTCTGCGAACCGAAACGCTGATCAAACGCGAAATTGGCGTGGATATGCCCACCGAATGGGGCCATTTTAGCCTGATTGCCTATACGCAGGTTGCTACGGGTGATACGCACTTGGCTCTGGTAAAAGGCGAATGGGAAGAAGGCGAAGCCGTACTAACGCGGGTGCATAGCTCCTGCGTAACGGGCGATATCTTTGGTTCCTGCCGCTGTGATTGCGGGGAGCAGTTGCACCAAGCCATGCAAATGGTCGAGAAAGAAGGGAAAGGCGTGGTGCTGTACATGTTCCAGGAAGGACGTGGCATCGGACTATTGAACAAACTCCGGGCGTATAAATTGCAGGAAATGGGTCGGGATACGGTGGAAGCCAATCTGGAGTTGGGCTTTCAAATGGACCAACGCGACTACGGCATCGGGGCTCAGATTCTTCGGGATTTAGGTATTACCAAATTGCGACTGATGTCCAACAATCCGAAAAAACGGACGGCTCTGTCGGGTTACGGCGTTGAAATTGTAGAAACCATCCCGATTGAGATTCCTTCCAATCCCTACAACGAACGCTACCTGACGACGAAACGCGATAAAATGGGTCACTTGCTGAATGGGCTCAAACCGCTGATTTAAGCTTAATTCTTCACTTGCTTACAAAAGCCTTTCTCTAAGCGGAAAGGCTTTTTTTTATGGCTTTCCGACCCTTACCTACCCTTTATTTCGACTCATACTTAAATCGCTGATTTTTAGCGAAAAAACGGAGCATTTATTTAGATGAATCCAGAATATTTCAACACATTTGTTGGATTAATTCAAAAAAAACTTCAAACAGTACAAAATTAAAACAAAGATTATTGGGTAAAACCACTGAAGTACGCGTTAAAATTTTCTTCAATCCGAATCTTTAAAAATGATTGCCATGAAAACCTTTACCTCGTTAAAATTTACTTTGGTTTTTTTTGTAGCCTTTTTGTTCATTCTGTTTTTGCCAAGCAACAGCCCCACTGGTATTCTGGTAAAGTTGAATTACAATCGGGCGAATGGCTAACGGGCGAGCTACACTTCAATACTGACCTGGGTTTGCTGGAATTTAGTATGGATGGCGTAACCAACGTTCTTTCCGCTCAGAAAGTAGCCTCGTTTTATTATTACGACGAAGAAGCCAACCGGATGCGAACATTTATCGTAGAATCATTCGCTCACCGGGACCGCATGGTACCAACCTTTTTCGAAGTACTGGTCGATGGGCGGATTCGGTTACTGGGTCGCGAGCAAGTACTGAAGGTGCCGTTTCACGACGAAAAACAAAAGAAGAATGTGTACTACTTTCAGCATCCCAACGGACAGATTGTGAAATACAAAGGCCGGCTCCGGCAGATTTACAAAACGCTGCCTAACCAGCAGGACGAAGTTAGCTTTTTTGTGAATCGGGTAAAATGGTACCGCTACGACGAAGAAAAACCCATCGTTGAGCTGTTCCGGTACTGCAATTCGCTTTCCGAATAGTCTTTGCATCAACCGTCTATCCAACCCAAAAGAAAAAGCTTTCCAGCGAAACTGGAAAGCTTTTTCTTTTCGTAGCAACGGGTACCTGTACCGACTTAAGGTTTCGGACGGGCATTTTCCTTGCGGAATACCGTACTAAACCGGCTAATCGACGAACCACCGAACCAACCCAGTGCTCTGGGACCATCCGTACGCGTATTAAGAATATTAGTCGGTACGTTTGACGGGGCCGTAGCAAACAGCCCCTGGTTACTGGACTCTTCCCGTACCGCCCGGATGAAGCTGTACGTAGACTGGGTGATACTGAGCAACTCTACCCGAATGGAATCATTTTCCTGGAAGAGTCGGTCGGAGTTGATCGAACGCCGAACGGGTAACAGAAAGATAAGCCCATCCGTAGCCGCTCCGGGACTAAATCCGGCGTCGTAGGCAATCGACAGGTCGCGGGCCGATCGGTCGTACCGCTGGCCATTTTTGTAGGTTTTGATCCAGTAACAATCACCGGCTCCGGTAAAGTCGCGGGCGTAAAATTCCGCTACATAGCCTTCTTTCGGACTGTCATCCGCTACAAACGTTGGCTTATCGTAGTAATAGGTCAGCGAATCGATGGTCGGTACCCGTTTAATTTCCGTTTCGGCCTGATAGGTTTCGCTGGCGTAAGCAACGTTCAACGTATATTTTCCGCCCAATCGGCCCATCTTCTCGGAAGCCGCTGGTTTCCAGACGTAGTTACCGTCCTGTTTTTCATCCACAAAACGGTAGGTCTTTCCCAGATCATCGGAAACAGTTACCGTCGCTCCCGTCGCGGGCAAAGCCCGGTTGTTGTTAAAATAATTTTGGGAAAGCGTCAGCCGAATGGTTTGTGGCGTAGCGTCATCGTTAATCCAGCCTTCGACCACCAGACGGGTGGGACCCGTTTGCGTACGCAGGTCAATCACATCCTCGCAGGACATGAGCAAGCTGCTCAGGGCGAGTAAAAGGTATAAGGGAAAGGATTTCATACGTTTATAGCGAATACTTCGAATGCGTTTAAAACTTTACGTTGTAGGTGATCGATGGCACCAGCGAACCCAGCACGGCAAAACGAATAGCTTCGGTTTGCAAGCTGTTGTCCCCATTTTGCCGGGCATACACGGAGAATGGATTTCGCCGTCCGTAAACGTTATAAATCGAGTACACCCACTCGGCTTCTCCTTTGCCAAACAGCTTTTTACGAATTTTCTGTGTTACCGCTAAATCCAGGCGATGGTACCAGGGAATCCGGTTGGCGTTCCGGGTATCGAAATAATTATCACCCACGGCAATACCATCAATCTCAAAACGGTCCGTTGGATATGTCGCAGGCGTTCCCGAAGAAGCCGCGAAGTTGGCCGAGAAGGACCATCGCTGGTTAAGCTGATAAAGACCAACCGCCGTCAGGTTGTGCGTTTTATCGAAGCGGGTGGGAAACCAATTGTTCTTGTTGATGCCTTCCACCTGCCGCTCCGTACGAGCCAGCGTATAACTGACCCAGCCCGTGAGTTTACCCTGATTTTTCTTCAGGTAAAACTCCGCTCCGTACGCCCGGCCTTTTCCGTAGAGCAAATCTCCTTCCAGAAAACGATTGAGTAACAGATCGGAACGACGCACGTAATCGATCTGGTTTTCCAGGTTTTTGTAATAGCCTTCAATACTAAATTCGTAGGCGTTGTTTTTGAAATTCTGGAACCAGCCTAATGCAACCTGGTCGGCTAATTCGGGCTTGATGTTGCTCGACGATAGGGTCCAGACGTCAAGCGGCGAAGAAGCAGCCGTATTCGAGAGCAGGTGCAGGTACTGAGCCATCCGGTTATAACTCAGCTTAATTGAAGAGCGGGGCGAAACTTCAATTTTAGCCGAAAAACGCGGTTCCCAGTTACCGTAGGTTTTCAGCACGCCACTTTCAACGCGACGACCGGGCAATTGCGGTTCCAGCCGCTCCCCGGGTACTGTGGGTTCGTAGGTAATCAGATCACCTGGAGCCAGACTCCGGAACAACGAATACCGCAGACCATACTGTAATGTAACCCGACTGCCCAGCCGCTGTTCGTTCGCCACGTACAGGGCCGATTCGTCCCCGTACCGTCCTTCCAGACTAATATCCGTCCGCTGACCCGCTGAAATACCAAAGGCTTTTCCGGGAGCAGAATTATAATGAATATACTGCCCACCGAATGTAATCTGATTGTCGGGCGTGAGGAAGTACGTAAAATCTGCTTTCCCACTCAGGTTTTTAATTTGAGAATTCCATTGAAAAGCGTCTTTGGGATCGTCGCCAGTACCAAGGGAGTACTTGTAATTGGAGTAGTAACCCGTAAGATTCAGGAACAGGCGGTTACTGAAGATGTGATTCCACCGTCCCGAAACCGTTCCGTTGCCCCAGTTGAATCCAAACTGTTTACTACCAAAATTATCCCGTCCGAAATATCCCGACAGGTATACCGTGTTATTCGCATTAATCTGGTAATTGGCCTTCGCCGTGAGATCGTAAAAGTTGAAGATCGTTCCTTTCAAATCGCCCGTCAGGAACGGTTTGGCGAGTACATCGGCGTAGGACCGACGGCCCGCGACGATAAACGAACCTTTGCCCTTAAATACGGGTCGCTCGTACGAAAGCCGACTGAAGATCAACCCGATACCTGCATTAATCTCCTCTTTCTTTGCATTCCCCTCCTTCATTCGAACGTCGAGAATGGAAGAAATACGTCCGCCGTAATTAGCCGGGATTCCTCCCTTCACGAGCTTGACGTCTTTGACTGCATCGGGATTAAAAACGGAGAAAAAGCCGAATAAATGCGAAGCGTTGTAAACGGGTGCCTCATCCAGCAGGATCAGGTTCTGGCCCACGTCGCCGCCCCGTACGTTGAACCCGGAAGCTCCCTCGCCCACGGTCGATACGCCGGGTAACAACTGAATACTGCGAACCAGATCGACTTCACCGAGTAGAGCGGGCATTTGGCGAATCGTTTTGATGTCCACTTTATTGACGGACATTTCAACCGATTTTACGTTCTCGTCTTCGCCCTGACTTCGGATCACGACGTCCTGCAACTGCACGCCCTCGTCTTTGAGTTCAAGGTCCAGTTTCACGTCCTGCGTGGTCAGGTCCACCTGCTTTTCCTGACGCTGATAACCAACGTACGTGTAAACCAGCGTGTACTTGCCTTTCGGCAGCGTAATGGAGTAAAAACCGTAGGTGTTGGTAGTGGTACCGGTACTCTTTTCTTTCACAAATACCGAAACGCCGATGAGTCCTTCGCCGTTGGCAGCATCTTTAATGTAACCGGAAATGGTTGCTTTTTCATTGGATTGCCCCCGGGCGTTCGGTAGCAGCAGGACGCCCAGCAGCCAGATAAGAAGAAAATGTTTCATAGGGTAGAATTGAAGACCTGTCGTTTATGGCTTAAAAACGACAAACTGTATTCAAGGCTTGTTTAACGCTGCAAAGATGCTCGGGAAATGGCTGAATTTGCCCTTTTTGTGATAACCGGGGCATAAGTCCTACCGTTGGAAAACAAAAATCCCCAGCTGAAGCCGGGGATTTTCTTAGTTGGATTGCGTAAAGTATAAACGAAGCCTTACCCGATCCGACGTATAATTTCGATTTCCCAGAGCCGTTCGTGAGAAGTTCAGATACTGAACAGCTCCTACGGGCGGCGTCAGAACCAGGGGTGCATTCTGGACCTTCCTTTTCAAAATCAGATTAAAGTAGTTGGTCACATTAAAGGTATAGTGATCCTTCAGTGCCCAGCCGCTATTGTCGCTCACATACGTAGCCGATACGGGCGTTCCGATGCCCTGCACATTTTCCACGGGCTGATTGGTTAGAATGTCGTTAACGGCATTCGTCTTATACAGCACCAGCGTAGAAGGCGGGTTTGTGTTATCGCGAACATCCGTACGAATAGGATCGAATACCAATTCCGCCCGGTTTACACCCAGTAAGGTAAAGTACGGTTCCAGGGTTTCGGTCAGATAGGGAAATTCAACGCGGGTACGGAGCGGACCACTCTGCGTGATATACGCCATGTTATTGGTCAGGGTGCTATTCACAGACGTTGGTCCCGGTTTTAAGTTAGCCAGCGGCGTTCCGTTGAAATTGCTCGAATAACGGCTATAATGCATGAACGTAAAAGGAATATCAACGGATTCAGCCGTGGGCGTCAACAGGTTATCATCGTGAAAGTACACCCGTAAATAGCTTCGGGGTACGCTAAGCCCTACGATCACGTTTCCCTTCGAAGATCCTTTCAAAGCCACACCTGGCAACAGATTATGCAAGGTCTCGCTGCTGTTGATTGTATTGTTTTGTAAGGCATTAAACAACTGCACGCCTAAGGTATCCGAAAAACGCTGCCGAACACTGGGTGTTGTCCCCCGCCCCGGAGCAAAACTTGCCTGAGCCAACGGTTTGGATTGGTACTGAACCGAAGTGTTGGTATTGTAATAGGCAAGGGTCGATACTAGTGGTGTAGTGGTTTGATGCGTACTAATCTTGAACGTCTGTACACTATCTCCGTAGGACAAAGACAAGGGCAGTACCAGCACCAGCGAATCGTACCGGGCTCCCGACCGCGTATTCAGCGTACTACTAACATAGGTAGGACTCATAAACGCGACGAAGTCCTGCGTACCGGTATTGGCATCTGTCCAGCGACCTACATATACACTGGAATCAGCCGAAGTAACAGCTGAATCGCTTACCGCTACCGTAGATAGTTTTACCGTAAAGGTATCGACCATGACTACGGACAGGTTTTCATTCGGAATGATTTCGGAGCCCAGTGTCAGATCTCCCTTCTGGCATCCGCCTAACGAATAAAGCCCGCTTGCTATAAAGCCTAACGAAAGCCAGGTTTTCCAATTCTTCATTGAATAGTTATATCGAATAAACAGGGAGCGGGCATTTGATCCCGCTCCCGTTCTAATTCCTTAAGGTACTTCTACGCCAATGCCTTTTAATTCTTCGACCGTAAGTGAAGGAGGTAATTGGCGGTTGCTGATTTTTTCAACCACCAGATCTCCCGCCTTTCGGGCCTGCTCAGCGTTGGCAAAACCCTTCTCTCCCACGATACCCGGAATCATTGGCTGGTGAATAAAGGGCTTTCCTCCCTGTTCGATCTGATACCCCCATCCTTTTGCGGTTTCAAACACGCGTACTTCATAGGCATACGTCATTCGCCAATAGTATACGCCTGCCACCAAAAGGAGTATTCCCAACAACCACCAGATACGTTTGTTACGCATAGCTTTACTTTAGTCCTACTCAACTACTTCGCGAGCAGCAGCAGGATTAAAGGAATAGATATCGTCTAATCGGGTTGTAGAAGCAGCACCCGTCGCAATGTATCCTAAGTTTTTCATGCTGAAGCTTACCGCCCGTGAACGGCCACTAGGAGTGACTCTGAATTTATTATTAGAGTTACTATAATCTAAATCAGACGACCAGGTATCCGTAGCCGCATCATAGCTCCATATTTTTGTATCATTAGTGCTCGTAACACCCATTAACAAATAACCCCGGTTATTGATAACAAAGGAGCTGGCATAACTACGCATGATGGCTGACTGGTCCGTCGTGAAATCTTTCTTCTGAGTCCAGATTCCATTGGAGGGATTGAATTCCCACCAGTCACGTAAGGTCTGAGCATTACCCGTACCCGTACCCACGTAAACGAGGTTGTTGATTACCATGGCTACCGCACCTTCACGTTTGGCACCCGGGAAACTGTTTTCTTTGGTCCAGGCTGCCGCAGTCGGATTGTAAGAATATAAGTCGTTCAGGTTATTACCGTCGAAACCCGTTCCTACGTAGCCTTTGTTATTGACGCTAAAGGAAACCGTTCCTACACGGCCCGTTCCCATATAATCCGCAATCTTGGTCCATTTATTGGCCGTTGGATCATACGAATAGAAATCCTTCACATATACACCACCCTGCAGCTGGCCTAAGCCTACGTAACCTTTGCCCGCAACGGCAAAGCCACTAGCACCCGTCCGACCGGCACCGGGGAAATTAGCTTTCTGGGTCCAGGTACGTCCATTGTACTCCCATAAATCAGCCAAGCGGTTGTTATTGTTATCCGAACCTGTTGATATATAGGCGGCTGTATCAATTACAAAGCTGGCAGCACCACTACGGGCTACGCCTTCGAAAGGAGATTCAGCCTTCCAGTTGCCCATCACGCTTTCATCGTTGTTGCTATCCTTGCAGGAAAAGCCCAGGACAGCCAGACCGGCAATGGCAATTAAGGAACGGTTCATTGACCGGAATCCGCGAGAAGTACTACGCACAGAGGTGGGATTTGAAAAAAGAGACATCATAGAAAATTCAAACCGTTTCATGAATGATTAGCGGTATGAGAATAAAGTTTGATTAATGAATCCGTGGAGGTCTGTTTGTCGTCCGTATTCAAAATGACCTTCCATGTTCTGATCCGGAATTATTTAAAATGACTGCTTACGTCTGATTCTTGTTGGGGTAGTTTCGGTTGGCGTACCAGCTTTTCTGCCCAATAAAAACGCAAAAATAGAGGTCTATTTCTAGGAAATAAAATGGCTAGTCGAAAAGCTGAACCAAACGCGAAGCTTTTTCACCGTCCTCGTTCAGGTGCTTTTTCCGAAAAACCCTGATTTCAACGATAAAAACCGCAGTCTTCGCGATTCAAAGCCGTATTTCCCTTCCTATTCCCCAATTATTTAAATCCTGAAATCATTCCGATTTTTCGCTTTATTTTTCGGAAAATCACCCGAAAAGCCGCTGTTCGTTTAAAAGAACTTCATTACTAACGGCCTGTCGCCCGCCTATCGTGTATGCCCGAAACGAATCTTAGCAATATTTTCTGGCTACGCGTGTTTACTCACCTGCAAGGTTTCGTAAATCTGTGGTACGTACTGTTCACTCATGGGTATACTGTTTCCAGCAACGGTGAGTTTCAGTTTACGTATGGCATCAACCCGCTCGGTAGCCACAATGTACGAGCGATGTACCCGCAGAAAAGCCGGCGACGGCAGTAGCTCTTCCAGATTCTTGAGCGTCATCCGGGTAATGACCGGGCGGGCGTGTACAGTGGTATGAATCTTTACGTAATCTTTCAGTCCTTCAATGTACAGAATGGTAGGAATCTGAATTTTCACCAGTGAATAATCGGCGTGTACGAAAAAATGTTCCTCCTGCGACGGCCCTGTACTGGGGGTGCGGGCGAAATAATCCTTGGCCTTTTCGGCCGCCTGCAAAAATCGCGTCAGCGGTACCGGTTTAAGCAAATAGTCCAGCACGCTGAGGTTGAAACCTTCCAGGGCGTACTGTTCATAGGCCGTTACAAAAATGACCTGTGGCCGCTGTTGCAGCGATTTCAAAAACTGGGTCCCCGTCAGTCCGGGCATCTGAATGTCCATAAACACCAGATCGATGGCTTCTTTCTGGAGTACTTCCAGCGTTTCCAGGGCATCTTCACAGGTGGCAACCAGTTCCAGATAGGGCACTTTCCGAATGTTATCGGCCAGTAACTCCAGGGCCAGCGGCTCGTCGTCCACGGCTACGCAGCGAATTTTGTTCATGACAATTCAAGGGTTAACTGAACGGCGTACCAACCCTCGTTTTCCCGAATCTGAAGGTCATGATTGGGATACAGCAGGTTGAGCCGACGTTCAACGTTTTTCAACCCGATACCCGAATGATGATCTTTAGGGTCGTCGGGTTGCATACTGACTTTATTTTTACCAGAAAATACAGCATTCGCTCGCGAACGTGCAGCTGTAACTGAATGGCCGGGCGGGAAATCATTCCAATTCCGTGCTTGAACGCATTTTCCACGAAGGGAATCAGTAACATGGGCTCGATGGAATAATTACCGGCAACGGCTCCCAGATCCAGGTCAATCTGTACTTTCTTTCCCAGCCGCAAGGTTTGCAGATCGATGTAACTCCGCAGGTACCGGATTTCCTGATCCATCGGCACTTTGGCTTCGTCCGATTCGTACAGCATGTACCGCATCAGTTCCGCCAGCTGAATGGTAGCGGGCTCTACGGACTCAGGCTTGAAACGGGCCAGCGAGACGATGCTATTAAGGATATTAAACAGAAAATGCGGACTGATCTGCGAACGCAGGAAACTCAGTTCGGACTTCAGTCGCTCGTTTTCCCGTTCCTTTTCCAGCTGCTGCCTCCGATGAAAATCATTCAGGACCTTGTACGTGGTGCTTAGCGAAAAAATGAATAGTACGGGAAAGATCGTCCCGGTGATGAAGCGGACGTCGGTCAAATCGGCCCTGAACGCCAGTGAACGCAGTTCCAGCGAAAGCAGGACCATCACCAGTCCACATGCCGCCACCACCAGCAGATACATACTCAGCCCTTTTTCTCCAGAAACCGGGGAATCAGAATGCGGGTATTCAGGTAAAAGAAGAGTACGGCCAGTCCGTTTAAAGCTGCCATGTACACGGGGTCGGGCGGTTGATGAAACCGGGGTACGTGGACGGTATGCGAACGGAAAAGCAGCGGCCAAAACACAAACAGGCACCAGAATACGGCCTGTAGCAGCATTCGTCGGGCTTCTGAAATTCGTATCGTAAACGGAGTGGTCATGTCCTCAATACCGCCAGTGATTTTGTCATAATCCTGTTTTCGGAGGCCGAAAACCCAGATCCAGCGATGAGTCCGCTGGTTTTCTCGACGTTTGAAAAGCCGAAGCCTTTGCAACCCAATACCGCAGAAGTCGGTACGGCGTTGCAAAGGCTTCGTATAAATTTTAAATTTTTGTTTTGAAGGACTATTTATCCTGCGAAACCGTACTACCCCCGGACAGATCCAGATTAGTACGAGGATTACCCCGATAGCGTAAGGAACTGGCTCCACTGGCCTTACCTATGAGCTGTTCCGTTACCGAAAGCTGGGCTTCACTGGCTCCGGACAAATCAATTTTGGCCTGTTTGCTGGGGTACTGATAGGCTCGAAGTTTAGAGGCTCCGGAGCATTCAACGTCGAGTTGTTCGGTAGTACCTTCCAGATCGAGGCGACTGGCTCCCGAAAGATCGGCCTGCAGGCGTTCGGTATGACCCGTAAACGCTAGTTCCGACGCCCCCGAAAGCTCCACTTCCAAATCCTCTTCGTCCTCAAAGCCCCAGACGCGGGCGTTGACAGCTCCCGAAAACTCGACCTTCTCCAAAGCTGGCATTGTGATTTCGATTTCCATCGGATGTTTCCGATTGCGAGTCCAATGGTTGTAATTAATCTCCAGATTGTCATTCACCTTCTTCACGCTCAGATCCTGAACGTCGCTGCGATGACCTCGGGCAACAATTCGGTACGTGTTTCCCCGTACGACCCGTACCTTAAAGGCGTTACCCATCCGAAGACGATCGAAATTCGTTAGGCCGTATTCCGCGGTGGTTTCGTCATACGGGCCGACGTCCTCCCAGCGACTACAGGAGAACAGAGTAGTTACAAACAAAAACAGTACAAATGCATACGATTTCATGGCATGAATTGATTGAGCGTTGAAGCGGCAAAATTTCTCTTCTCGCTGTTTCTTTACCACCTTATTCGGATGAATCCGCACATTCGGTGCACCAACGGGAATAAAGTACGCCTGCGTTGTCTACTTCTTCGAAAGACGATTCTGTATTTCTCGCTTGCCTTCCTTACTTTCGCTTTCCATACTCACCTAACCAACGATGCGATCACTTCTATTTTTGATCTTCCTACTGGTCTGTCAGATGGCTTCGGCCCAAATGGAAGGCACCTACAGTAGCTATCCCTTCAGTCAACTGGCCATTAATCCAGCATACGCGGGTACGCGTGATGTAACCAGCATGACCTTTCTTAACCGACGTCGTTCGGTACAGTTCCAAAACACGTATAGTTCGCAGTATTTCACGGTGGATAGTCCGGTGGGTGAAAACTGGGCTCTTGGTTTCCAGGCCTTCCGTGATCCGTATTCGGTAGCTTCCGTGGGCTTCTACGGGACGGCCGCGTATCGGCACCGGATCTCCGAAAACGAAATTCTTTCGGCGGGCGTACAAATGGGGATTACGCAAGTCGTACTCCCTAACAATTTTGTGGGCAATAATGCGTATCCCTTCACTTTGGGCTTCGGTGTTCAGTACAAAACGCCCGTGTACTACGTGGGGCTGTCGACTCAGAATTTAGTAAATCAAACGCACTATTACTCTACGGCTAAACCAATCTTCCTGACGGCTGGCTACGTATTCTCGCTGACGGAAGAATGGAAATTAAAAGCGGCCACGCTGGTACGCGGCCAGAATCCCGGCCTTGGCTTTCAAACGAAAGCGGATGTCAATGCGACGTTCTGGTATAAAAACGTAGGGGTTGGCGTCTGGTACCAGAGTACACTTCAGACCCTGGGCGGCAGAGATGGCATTTTAGGAACGGCGGAAGTACAACTCGGCGATCGTTTCCGGGTCGGAGCCAGTTACGATTTTAACGCTCCTCACAGCGGCGATTTCAGTTTCAGTACGCAGGAAAGTACGATCTGGCAGTTTTTTCTACGGTACGAACTTGATAAGGGTACGGGAAAGGTGGGCCAAATGCGGTACTTCTGATGCCCTGATCCAGGCGAGCCTTTGCGGGGTTCAAAGGTAAGAAGCCAGGGCGAAAACCCTGGCTTCTTACCTTTGCAATTGATTGGAATCCCTAAGCTATTTCACCAACTCAATTTGAAGACGGGTTTCTTCAATATCCAGTTCCGATTCGATTTTCCGGAGTACCTCTTCGTTGCTTTTACCCTCGCGGTGTAATTGCTGAAGAATACTACGCTCTACCTCGATCACTTCTAATTGTACCCGGGAAAACAGGTTAAAAATCCGCAAAGCCGGCGTTTCAGCAAATTTCTGCTCTTTCTCAGGTAGGGGAAGCTCCGTATGTTGCAAGCGTTCAAACCGATTTTGGTAGCTGCTCTTGATGCGTTTGAGCACCACGTCATCCACGCCACTCATGTTCTCCTCAATATGCGTCATAACCGCACTTAGTACCCGACTGCGTACTTCGTATTCCTCGGCCAGAATGGAGTATCGGGGCATTTTCAGTTTACGGATCACCCAGGGTAAAGTTAGGCCCTGAGCCACCAGTGTTACAATAATCACGCAGAACGTCAGAAAAATAATCAGATTCCGGTTAGGGAACAGATCTCCATTAGGCAACGTAAGGGGAATGGACAAAGCAATAGCCATCGATACGACTCCCCGCATACCCGACCAGCCAATGACCACCAGATTACGCCGATCAAAGAGTTCGCGTTCGTTATGTCGGTTAAAAAGCTGGCGGGGCAAAATGGCGGCGGGCGTGAGCCAGATAAATCGCACTAGAATCACCACTATACTTACCACCAGACCATAACCAATCAGTACCCAGATTCCGTGCGTGGTCAGCGAATCCAGGTCTGCCAGTACCATTTTCATTTGTAAGCCCAATAGAATGAAAATTAATCCATTCAGAATAAAACCCACAAATTCCCACACGGCATAAGTCTGTACCCGCGAATCGGTCGTGAACATATCCGCCGAACGATAAGACAAATACAGACCCGTAGTTACTACAGCCAGTACGCCTGAACCGTGAAAGTGCTCAGCTAACAAATACGAAGCAAAGGGCGTTAAAAAGGTAAGAGAGACATCGGCCAGTGCTTCCGTTACGAATTTTCTGTGAATCAGGTACAGCGTATAACCAATGCCCAATCCAACCCCTACCCCGATACCGACTACCAGCAGGAATTGGTAGCCGGCTTCCCAAATATTGAACGCCCCGGTAAGAATGGCCGCCAACGCGTAACGATATACAATCAATCCGCTGGCATCATTGAGCAAACTTTCTCCTTCGAGAATACTGATAATCCTCGGACTCAGGCCCAATCCTTTCGTAACCGAGGTAGCGGCTACAGCATCGGGCGGTGACACGATAGCACCCAGTAAGAACGCTTCGGCCCAGCTAATCCCATCGATGAGGCTGTGTACGGCCCAGCCGACGCACAAGGTTGTAAAGACGACCAGACCAACGGCAGCCATGGTGATGGGTCGAATATTGGCTTTGAATTCGTGCCAGCTGGCCTTCCAGGCGGCTTCGTAAAGTAGCGGCGGCAGAAAGACAAAAAAGACCAGTTCAGGATCCAGAATAATGACGGGTAGGCCCGGAATAAAGCTAATCAGTAAACCCACAATGATCAGAGCAATCGGAAGCGGAAAATTCCTACGAGCACTCACGACCGTCAGGAACGTCACGCCAAATAGTAGTAAGACAATGATTTCTATATTTTCCATGCATTCAAATGGTTAGATTACCCATTAACAGGCCCAGCGGAAGAGATATAAAGGTACAGAAAGGTCGAAGAATCCGCTTCGATTGACTGCTAGCCCGTAAATTAGGAAGCTATGCAGTATTTACGAAAAAGCGGCAAGCCTTTTTGGTGGAAAGGCTTGCCGCTTTTTATATACGCAGAACATATTTTACATACTGGTGACGGGGGCCGAAGTCGACCGACGCGTTTTCATTCGTACGGGTTCATTGTCGGGGACACTTTCAAACAGGTAGAACGTGGACGAACAGTGGCGGCACCGGTAATATTTTAAGGCAATAAAACCCGCTAGCTTTTTTACTACCTCCGGACGATTGGTTCGTTCGATATGGATAGACGTTTTGCAGTCACGGCATTCGCACTTACGCTTGGTTTTAGTCAATACCCAGGTCAGAAAAATCAGGTAACTGACGACAAAAAAAATGGCGGCAACAATAAAAATTCCGGTCATAGCTTACAGTGGATCGATATGTAATGGCGGTACAAAAATTAAACTACTGTCGTAGTTTCTTACGAAATAACCGCTCCACTGGTTTTACGACCTTGGACCAAACCAATAAAAAACGCGACGAAACCCCTAAGGGTGTCGTCGCGTTGATTTTTGGTAAGCTTAACTTAGAACTTCCAGCGTACAAAAGCTTCCACAGCCTGGTACTCCGCAAGCCCCAATTTGTTGTATAAATTCGCCGTTGCCTGGTTCCGCTCTTCGGCCCGTTGCCAGAACTCACGCGAGTCGGTACCCTGGTATACCACACCGTCTTTTTGGGACTGATGTTTAAAGATTCCCTGACGCTTTTTCATCACCTGATCCGGCGACATGGGTACGGCCATTTCGATCAGGTCAATTGCCCATTCATCCCAGGCACCTTTGTACAGCCAAACCCAGCAATCTTTCATGAAGGCTTCGTCTTTCAGACGGCGAACGGCTTCCATGACCGCATCCAGACACACTTTGTGCGTACCATGCGGATCGGCCAGATCACCCGCGGCGTAAATTTGATGCGGTTTGATTTCCCGAATCAAATCCATTACAATCTGGATGTCTTCTTCGCCCAGTGGGTTCTTTTGTACTTTACCCGTCTCGTAGAAAGGCATTTTCATGAAGTGAGCATTCTCCACACCATTGCCCACAAAGCGGCACGTTGCTTTAGCTTCACCTTCCCGAATCAGTCCCTTTACGTGACGAACTTCAGGGGTATCCACATCCGAATCCTTCTTGGTACGCAGGTATTCGGCAGCATCTTTGAAAATTCGCTCAGCTTCGGGGCTTTCAATACCAAAGTGACGGTTGTAATCGACTACGAAGTCAATAAAACGCAGGGCTTCGTCATCAGCTACGGCAATGTTGCCCGACGTCTGATAACCCACGTGTACATCGTGTCCCTGATCCACGAGTCGCTGGAACGTACCACCCATCGAGATAATATCGTCGTCGGGGTGCGGACTGAAGATCAGACAACGTTTGCGAGCCGGTTCAGCCCGTTCCGGACGATTCGTATCGTCGGCGTTGGGTTTTCCACCCGGCCAGCCCGTAATGGTATGTTGTAACTGATTGAATACATCGATATTCAGATCGTACGCCTGTCCTACCTGAGCCAGCAAATCCGAAAGACCGTTGTCGTTGTAATCACGGTTGGTCAGTTTCAGAATGGGTTTATTCAGGGCAAGAGCCAGGTGCGTAACGGCCTTTTTGATCATGGTTTTATTCCAGATCACCTCTTCTACCAGCCAGGGCATTTTGCGGCGGGTCAGTTCAGCGGCAGCCGATTCATCAAGAACGAACTGTACGTTGGGATGTCCCTGCAGATAACTCGCCGGTACCTGATCCGTCACGGGGCCTTCGATTGCCTCATGAATCATGGGAGCTTTGTGCTCACCCCAGGCCAGCAGAATTACCCGCTTGGCTTTCATGATCTGGTTAATACCCAGCGTAATAGCTTTTTTAGGAACGTTAGCCAGACCGCCGAAATCCAGAGCCGCATCAATACGGGTCGTTAAATCGAGCGTCATCAGGCGAGTGCGGGAATTCACATGTGAACCCGGCTCGTTGAAACCAACGTGACCATTCCGGCCAATGCCTAATAATTGAAAATCCAGACCGCCTAGTTCATCAATCCGACGTTCGTATTCCTGGCAGAAAGCCGGAATCTGAGCCGGTGACAGGGTGCCATCGGGAATAAAATAATTGTCTTTAGGGATGTCAATGTGGTTAAACAGCTGCTCCTGCATGAACCGAACGTAGCTCTGTAAGCCGTCGGGCTGCATGGGATAGTATTCATCCAGGTTGAACGTAATGACGTTGTAAAAGCTGAGCCGCTCTTCCCGGTGAATACGGATAAGCTCCGCATACACTTTTTTAGGCGATGATCCCGTAGCCAAACCTAATACAGCAGGTTTTCCCTGTAATTGTTTGGAACGAATGATTTCGGCGATTTCACGGGCAACCGCCGCTGATGCGTCATTGGAATCAGCATAAATCTGCGTAGGAATCCGTTCGAAGGCGATGGGCTGGTTCAGCGTCGGCGTAGCTAACAACGTGTCTGTTTCGGGCAGCATGTTATAGAAGGAGGCTTAGTTAACGCAACAAAAATATAGCTTTTCCCTGACAAGCTTGTACTCCCCACCTGACAAACCCGTATTTTTAAAAAATTTAATAAATTAACCAGACAGTGGCCCTAGTTGCTGGAAATCAGACCTTACACAAGCCAAATTTCAACCCAAAGCGACGGGAACAGGGGGCTGATCTACGGGACAGAAGTAAGTAGTACGCCCTCCCACCCGTTTGATCTGGAGCATTTGCTGACAGCGTGGGCAAAGCAGATGCTGCCCTTGATCCGGGTACGGCGATAAGGCCCATTCGCGGGCATGAATGATGAAATCCTGCGGAAACAGGGCGTAGTTCGCTTCGTATTGAATAGCGGTTAATAATACTTTCTGAATAGCTCCGTGTAAGGCCTGTACTTCCAAGCTCGTCAGCGAGGAAGCCAGCCGTTCGGGATGAATCCGAGCCTGAAACAGTACTTCATCGACAATCCAGTTGCCAATCCCCGCCACTACCGACTGATCCAGCAGTACGGGTTTGATCAGGGCTTTTTTACGGGCCAGTGTCTGACCCAGTTCTTCCGGAGTAATAGCCAGTGCATCCGCCGCAATTCGCTTTTTCAGCAGGTATGCTTTTACATCGTCCACTAACCCAATTCGCTCAAATTTTCGGGGACAGATGAACGCAAGCCGATAACCATTTTGAAAGTAAAAGATGATTCGGGCAAAGCGGGGTTGCTCCTGATCGTACTGATAGTAGGCCAGATCACCCGTCATCCCAAAATGAAAGTGCACAAAGAAACCGCCGTCCGTTTCAACGAACAGGTTTTTACCGACGCGTTGCGTTGCGATGAACTGCCTGCCGCGTAAGGCTGCTACCAGCACGTCGTAATCAGTCGTCAGGAGTTTGGTATCTTCTACCTGAATATCAGCCAGTGGCTGGAAGAGGCAGGTTGCTTCGAAATAACGTCGGTAGGTTTCGACTTCGGGTAATTCAGGCATAGCGGCGTAATGAATGTGGGTTGTCTAGTTTTGGATTGACGGTTGCGTAAGGGAATGTTTTCGATAAAGACTGTCCGCTAGTGACCGACGCATGATTGAAATTATACTGTCGCTCCTCCTCGACTGATCAAGTTTCAAAGCTTCTCCTTACTCTTCCTAGCAAACGGTATGGAATCAGCGATTGTTTGCTGACCTTTGCAGTATGGCACTTTTTGAAAAAACCCATTCCGCAGACTGGTTATACGACTTACTCGAAAGCAAAGTACAGCAATACAACCAACCGAATTTTATACCGAACGATCCCATCAGTATTCCGCATCAGTTTTCGCAGCAACAGGATATTGAAATTATGGGATTCTGGGCGGCGGTACTGGCCTGGGGTCAGCGGAAGACGATTATCAACAAGTGTAACGAGCTGATTCGGCTCATGGACGGGGCTCCGTATGATTTCGTCCGGAATCATCAACCCCTTGATCTGAAGCCTTTTCTACACTTCAAACACCGTACATTTAACGCTACGGATACCCTCTACTTCCTGCACTTTTTCCAGCAGTTTTACGCAGAACACGCGTCCCTGGAAGAGGCTTTCGTACCCGCATCGCTTGCCCTACCCCAGCCCGAGCGGCACCCGGCTTTCCCAGCCGAACAGGCTTTGGTCCGTTTTCATGAAGTGTTTTTTGGTCTGGAAGATGCTCCGGCCCGTACGCGTAAACACGTGGCCACGCCCGCCCGTAAATCGTCGTGCAAACGCCTCAATATGTTTCTCCGCTGGATGGTCCGGAAAGATGCGAATGGCGTAGACTTCGGAATCTGGAATCGTTTGTCACCGGCAGCACTCGTCTGTCCCTGCGATGTACACGTAGAACGGGTAGCTCGAAAGCTAGGCTTATTGCAGCGACCCAATACCGACTGGCAGGCCGCTCTGGAGTTAACGGATCACCTGCGTCGCTTCGATCCGAGCGATCCGGTCAAGTATGATTTTGCCCTGTTTGGTCTGGGCGTAGAAGGGGAAATGTAAATCACTTTCTGATCAAAGATGCTGTACAACCGGTTTCGTAAATCCGTTAATAGCCCATTTCAGTGAGAGCGGCCTTGGCTTTTCCATCCACGGAATTTTTGTATTCGTGTTTTTTGAAGCTAATGGCTTTCTCGAAATAACTTTTGGCTTTGGCCTTATCGTTGCGTAACTGAAAAATGTATCCTAATTGCAGACAGGAGGACGGAGCAAAATGCCAGTTTTGTCCTTCGCCCAGAGCAATAGCCCGTTCATATAAAGGAATAGCCGTTACGAAATCATTCATCTTGTGGTAAATACGGGCTTTGCGATAATTGTACTCCGTTCGGTAGTAGGGCTGCGAAAACTGAGCTTCTGAGGTATTCTTGAGGTTTTGTAAAGCCGTTTCATAATAGCCGCCGTCACCGGCAAAACGAGCTTTGAGTACCAGTTTTTGCGTATCGATCAAAGGCTGGTACGCGGCATTACAAGCTTTTTGAGCCGATTTGTCGGCTTCATTATGGGCCTGCCCTATCGTTTTCACCCGCTCATACTGGGTTCGGGCTTTGGCTTCATCACCCGCCAGAGCATAGCAGAGGTACTGTTTATAGGTCGCGTCTTTAACGAAATTTCCGGCAGGATGCTGTTTCAGAAATTGCTGAAAAGCGGCAATTGCGTGAGCGTACTGGCCTTTTTGTAAGAGGATCTCACCGATATGGTAGTCGAAAAAAGGTATATCCAAGTATTCCGGTGAGTTGGGACGATTTTGAGCCAGGGCCAATGCGGCTTCCCCGTGTCCCTCTTTCATCAGAATGGAATTGCCAAAAAACTGAATCAGTAAGTTATCACTGTTCTGAGTCAGGTATTTCTGGAAATCCGTCACTTCGCGACCACTCAATCGCAGTACATACCCCTGCATGAGGTATTCAATCAGTTGAGCTTCTGTTCGAAACAAGGGTTCTTTCTGCGTCACGGCGTGGATTTCCTGCAACCCCTGCTGAATATTCCCTCGCAATCCCAGCAGCTTGGTTACCCAGCGGTAGCTCTCGGGCGTCGATCCGATCAGCACGTGCAGCATCCCCAGGGCTTTTTTATTGTACGTAACTGCGGGAATTTTCGGGCGTTTTCATCCAGCAGCTTGTACGCTTTGATAATATCCCAGGCTCCCGGCACTTCCTTGCCGAATTTGATTTTTACAAAGGCCCAGTGTAAGCGAATTTCAGCCCGCAGACAGCGATTCCAGGGTGAATCTTCGTCCATATCCTCCAGCTGTTGCAGGCGTTTCTCACCGTTTTTTTCCATGCTTTCGTACGCCTTCCGATCTTCCGTGAGCAGCAGCGACAACATATCGGCATAATCATCCAAATACAGGGCTACCCCGTTCGTTTTCAGTTCGGGAGCCAGTTCCTGCCGACCTTTGTTCAGTTTGAGTTTGAAAATGTCCAGGTAGGCCTGCTGTACACGAGGCGTCCATTCAAAATCGGCTGCCTGACTAAAGCCTGGAAGGAAAAGTAGAAGAAATAAGATTCGTTTCATGGAAGAATGGGCTCAAGCTGGTACAAAAAAACCCGTCGAAAATTCGACGGGTTCGTTCAAATTGGTGTTGCTGTAAAGTAAAATTACCGCCGTGAAGTTGTAGCAACCGTAACAGGAGCGTCTTCGACGTCCGCCAGAATCCGACCGCAATGTTCACAGATGATGATTTTCTTCTGCTCCCGAATGTCGGCCTGACGTTGGGGAGGTACGACGTTGAAACAACCGCTACACGCCGCCCGACGAACCGTTACAACGGCCAGTCCGTTCGAAGAGTTGTCACGGATACGCTGATAAGCCAAACGTAAACGATCCTCCACTTTCAGTGCCTGTTTGTCACGTTGGTCATTGAGTTTCTTTTCATCTTCCTGGCTTTCTCCCAGAATGATGTCCAGTTCTTTACGTTTCGCGTCAAGATCTTTGCGACGTTCTTCCAGTAATTGTTGCGTATGACGAATTTCTTCTTCTTTCAGACGCACTTTTTCGCTGGCTTCAGCCGTACGCTTATCCGCCAGTTTCATTTCCAGTTCCTGAAATTCGATCTCTTTGTTGATGGCATCGAATTCCCGGTTATTGCGGACGTTATTTTGCTGATCTTTATACTTAACAATCAGTTTTTCAGCGTCACGCTTGGCCTGACGATAGCCGTGGATTTCGGAATCAAGCGTGTCGATGGTATCTTTATGACGTTTGATACGGGTTTCAAACCCGGCGATATCATCCTCAAGATCCCGAACTTCTTCAGGCAAATCCCCGCGAATTTTTTTGATTTCGTCTAACTGAGAATCTATGGCCTGTAATTGGAGGAGAAAATCGAGTTTTTGAGCTACCGTTGCTTCCATGAATGAGAGTTTCGAATCTATCGTTTCCAGCTTTTACTTAACAACCGGGCTGACATTCAGCCCATTTAAGAAAAAACTGTAGAACTTACACGAAATAGTGAACCGGATTGGTGTCAGTTTTAGATAAAAGTGTCGCAAAATTAGGAAAATTTTCCGTTAGACGCTCACTTAATAGCTCTTTCGTGAAAACTTCGCTTTCGTAATGCCCAATATCACAAATCATTAGCTGCTTTTCGGCATCGAAGAACTCGTGGTATTTGAAATCAGCGGTTACGAAAACGTCCGCCTGTTGCCGTAACGCATCTTTCAGCAGAAAACTGCCCGATCCACCACAGATAGCAATTTTTTGTACGGTTTTGTTCCGCAGCTCCGTATGACGAATTACTTTCAGGTTCATCCGGCTTTTCAGATACGCTAGCCAATCGTTTTCAGAGAGGGGTCCAGGTAATATACCGATCACTCCGGAACCCACTTCCTGATTACTATTTTCGAGCTGGTGCAGATAGTAAGCCACTTCTTCGTAAGGATGGGCCTGTCGCAGAGCCTGTAACATACGCCCTTCCAGATGAGCCGGGAAAATCACTTCGATCCGGTATTCTTCCGCTTCTTCGGGCTGATTTAATTTTCCCAGAAAAGGGTCTGCTGATCCCGTTGGCGTGAAGGTGCCCGTACCCAGCGTCCGGAACGAGCAGTTTTTATACTCCCCGATCTGACCGGCTCCGGCGGCATGGAGAGCCTCCAGGACCTGCGAGGTTTGCTCCACAGGAACGAAGGTGGTAAGCTTTTCGAGTATCTGCCGTTTGGGAGCCAGTATACGCACTGACGACAGGCCGAGTTGTTGAGCGATCCGATCGTTTACGCCTCCTTTCACACTATCCAGATTGGTATGAATGGCGTAGAGAGCAATGTCGTTTTTCAAGGCTTTGATGACGGTCCGTTCGACGTAATTTTTCCCATTCAGCTGTTTCAATCCCTTGAAAACAATGGGATGATGGGCAATGATCAGGTTACAGTCTCGCTGCAGGGCTTCCTCTACGATGGCTTCCGTGCAGTCCAGGGTTACCAGAATATTTTTTACTTCCTGCTGTGGATCGCCAACGATCAGACCCGCATTGTCGTAGCTTTCCTGATAAGCCAGGGGAGCCCATTTTTCCAGAAAAGAAGTAACGTGTTGAATTGTACTCATGGCCAGGGTATACGTCAATTTTTAACAGGTTTCTTTCCGTAGAAAACTATCCCAATTGATAACGTTCGGTTAAAATATTCAAATGGTGCCGTTCGTGCCCGGCAATCATAAAAATCAGGGCTCGGCTCGACAAAGGGGAACCACTGCTGGTACCCATTCGGGATAGATCCTCCTCACTGAAACTACGGAATAGCAGCAGATTGCTTTTGCGTAAAAATTGATACTGCTGCAGTAAATCTTCCAGAGGCTGTCTGCTAAACTGAGCTACGGCCATGTATTCATCCTGTTCAAAACCCGGTAGTTTCTGGGTTTCTCCCCGAGCAATTACCAGAGCCCGGTAAGAAAAAATACGCTCGGTATCAATCAGGTGGCCCAACACTTCTTTGATACTCCATTTCTCTTCGGCATAGCGAAAGTCTGCCTGCTCCGGTACCAGCAACGATTCATAGCGGTGCCGAACTTCTTCGTACTGACGGTGTAATACCTCCAGTACCTTAGATTCGGGTACTAGTGAGATGTAATGAGCCATCTGGCTCGAAGCAGGATACTCAGTGGATGAAGGCCGGTTCATGCTAGTTAAACGAGTGATTATACAGGACTTTACAGAAATGGTTGGGAAATCCCTTCCACTAAATCCGTAGTCAGTCTGAAAGCTTCGCTTCGAAATAGTGAAAAAAATCTTACTTCGTTCCCAGCTTTACTCAGTTTTTATCAAGGAATGTTTTTTTTGCTTCTAGTCCTTTAGAAAAGGTATTCGTATGCCTGAATACTACTAAGTGCGTTGGTGTCATGAATGAGACTTCTATCTTACATATCCTATTAGCAGACGACGATGCAGATGACCGATTCCTGGTGCAGGAAGCCTTTGAAGAAGCGGGAGCCAGGGTTCAATGGGAAAATGTAAGTACAGAATCTGAATTGCTCCATCGGCTTGATACCAAGCAGAAGTTGCCTGATTTGCTCTTACTCGACTGGAATCTCCGTCCTGGCGGTGGGCCTGAGCTTTTGCAATATATTCGGAAACACGCTCACGCCTGTTTTCTGCCGGTTATTGTCATGAGTACCTCTTCTGTTCCCGAAGACATTAAAAATGCGTATCGTTTCGGGGCAAATTCCTACATCGTAAAGCCATCGAGTTACAACGACTTAGTCAATACGTTCAAGAGCCTATACGAGTTCTGGGGCCAGATTGTACGTCTGCCACCGGAACAATGATTCGCTTTTCCCCAATTATTTCTAATAAGATGCAATTGTCTACTCAACGTATATATACTTACTTACGACATCATTATCAACTAAATTTTGCCGAAAAACAGGTATTTACTACTATTTACCGCTCTAAATATCCCTTTCACCGAAAACTCAGTTCGGCTCGTTTTAGAGGCAGTAGTTTTGTTTCATCAATCTAATCAAGTGGCGGCTTGAAAGATTGATTTTAGAAGCAGAATAGCTTCATGACGGTGTAGCTAGTTCTGAGTAGTAAAACCCCTCTCATCTTTTAGATTTGAGGGGTTTTCTTAAGAACAAATCGATTTCGACGTTCAACCATAACCTGTCTGTTCAGTACATCCAACCTTCAATCTACCCATTTACAGCGTTTATATCCAACCCCTCCCAAAGCCCTATCTAAGGGCTTTTTTTTTGTTTATCCGTCTTTGATTTGCGTATCTTACTCTATCCTATTCTATACAATCGCTTCCATGAAAAAATGTATCTTCACTAGTCTTGTTTTAGTGGTGCTGTGTCAGATAACTTTTGCTCAACGCAATGAGACCCGGGCTACCGACGCTGATACGCCTTTGCACTTGTTACAACCCGACTATCCGGTCCCTTATGGTAAAGTTTCAGCAGAAGCGGTAACCCAGGTACTAGACCGGGTTTACGCGTACTTGAATGCTGTAACGCCTACCCAACTTGCTGATAAACAAAGCAATAAGATTCTGACGGATTTTTCTTCTATTGATGCGAATACCACCTTTGCTAAGGCTGACTTCCGCCTTACCAGCTATGAATGGGGCGTTACGTACGCGGCTCTGTTACAGGCCAGCGAAGCAACGGGTGATGCCAAATACAAAGCTTATACGGATGAACGACTGAAATTTCTGGCTGAAATCGCTCCGCATTTTCAGAAACTGCTTAAAGAAGATCCTCAGAACCGGCTTGCCATGCGTTCGTTTCTCAATCCGCACGCATTGGATGATGGGGGAGCCGTTACGGCAGCCATGATCAAATCCGTACGTGGAGGGAATACGGCAGCCCTGCGTCCCCTGATCGACCATTTCATCACGTACATTCTTACTAAAGAATACCGTTTGTCGGATGGGACGCTGGCCCGTAATCGTCCGCAACCCAATACGCTTTGGCTGGATGATTTATTCATGGGCGTGCCAGCCCTTGCTCAGATGGGTAAGCTTACGGGCGAGGCAAAATATTACACGGAAGCGACGCGACAGGTTATGCAGTTTTCGAAGCGGATGTTTAACCCCCAGAAAGGTCTGTACATGCACGGATGGGTCGAAGGAATGAATGTCCATCCTGAATTTCACTGGGCCCGGGCCAATGGCTGGGCTATTCTGACTAAAGTGGAGCTACTCGACGTATTACCGGAGAATCACCCGCAACGGGCTAAAATTCTGGAATTATTACAGGCTCATGTGAAAGGCCTGACCGCCTGCCAGTCGGGCTCAGGTTTCTGGCACCAGCTCCTCGACCGCAATGATTCCTACCTGGAAACTTCCGCTACGGCTATTTACGCCTATTGTCTGGCCCGTGCGATCAACAAAGGCTGGATTGATAAGGTGGCTTATGCCCCCGCCTGTTTGCTAGCCTGGAATGCCGTTTCTACGAAAGTGAACGCCAAAGGGCAGGTGGAAGGTACCTGCGTGGGAACGGGTATGGGCTTCGATCCGGCTTTTTATTACCACCGCCCCATCAGCCCCTACGCGGCTCATGGCTACGGTCCAGTCATTCTGGCGGCTTCGGAAGTCATTCAGTTATTGAAAAAACAACCTTTTGAGATCAACGACAGTTCGTTGCAGGCTCTTCAACGGAAATAGTATTGTATTAGGTTTTCGGAATCCGTACGGGCTTACCTGTGCGGATTTTATTTTTAGATCCCTCCACTTAGTAAACGGTTGACTTTGCGAAAGGAAGCTACTCGTAATTTGAAGCATTAATTGCTTCACTTATGCCTTCCAAGCTCACCCAATGGATACGGAATTATTTTGGTTTCAGTCGCACCGAATCACGGGGCTTTCTGGTTCTGCTGTGTCTGCTGATTATACTGCTTATCTCTCCTTTTGTACTGGATTTCTTTCCTGATTCTGTACAGGATTCGCAGGATGCACAAAAGCTTGACACGCTGATGGCCCAGTTGGAGGTGCAGTCTGAAACGCAAAAAGCGTACTCCGAACACGATTCCCGCGATTACAACCATTCCCCCGACAAGCGTCTAAGTAAACCTACGCGTTTGTTCGCCTTTGACCCGAACACCATCACCTCCGAACAGTGGCAGGAATTGGGCGTGGCCCGCTGGATGGCCGAGCGAATTGTCAAGTACCGATCCAAAGGGGGCGTATTCCGTAAAAAAGAAGATTTACTACGCATCTATGATTTCCCGGAAGAGCAGTATCGGCAACTGGAAGCGTACATTCGTCTGCCCGCTACCCCTACTTCCTTTTCCAATCCAACCCTTAAGTCTAGTACTGAAACTCGTTCTACGCCATCGAAAGCGGACCGTACTACATTTACCTTTCAACTAAATGAAGCGGATACGACCGATTTCAAGAAGGTCTACGGCATTGGCTCGAAACTGGCTCTTCGCATCATTAAATTCCGGGAAAGTCTGGGTGGTTTTGTAAACGAAAATCAACTACGGGAAGTCTGGGGACTCGATTCGACGGTAGTACAGGAATTGCTCAAACACGGGCGTCTGACGGGCCCGGGTTCCGTACGGAAAATTAAAATCAATGAAGTAAGTCTGGAACAGTTCCGCCACCCCTACTTGAAGCCCTACGTAGCCAAAGCTATTCTAGCCTATCGCCAGCAACACGGTGATTTTCAGTCCGCCGCTGATTTGAAAGCCGTAAAGCTCTTAGACGAAGGTACGCTGAAGAAACTGGAACCGTACCTCGCCTTTTAATTTTTACGGTCTGGTACTAGATCCAGTAACAGGATCTAGTACAGACCGATTTATTTTAGAAATTAGGCTTCAGCATATACCGGGAATAGAATTTCTCGATGACTCCCACGGCTTCATCCGCCGTATCGACTACACTAAACAAATTCAGGTCGTTTAACTTGATGTAGCCGTTTTCTTCGCCCATTACATTCCGGAGCCAGTCAACCAGCCCACCCCAGTATTCGCGACCCACCAGTACAATCGGGAAACGGCCAATTTTCTGGGTCTGAATGAGCGTGAGTGATTCAAACAATTCATCCATCGTACCAAAGCCGCCGGGCAGGGCAATGAAGCCCTGGGCGTATTTGACAAACATTACTTTCCGTACGAAGAAAAAGTCAAAATTGATACTTTTATCGTGGTCAATGTAAATGTTTGGCTGCTGTTCAAAAGGTAGTTTGATATTTAACCCAACGGATTTACCGCCATTTTCCTTTGCTCCCTTGTTACCGGCTTCCATGATACCGGGACCGCCCCCCGTAATCACACCGTAACCGAGTTTCACGAGTTTTCCCGCGATTTCTTCGGCCAATTTGTAGTGGGGGTGATCGGGTAAGGTACGAGCCGAGCCGAAGATGGAGACACAGGGACCGATTTTGGCCATTCGGTCAAACCCTTCCACAAACTCCGCCATTACTTTAAACACAACCCAGGAATCGGCACTCTTGATTTCGGCCCAGTCTCGGTTTTCGAAGGCTTCCCGAATACGGGCTTCGTCTTCAATGACCGCCGGATTCATTAAGGAAACATCGGTTAAAGGACGGATATTTTCATCGCTTCCGGGTAACGGTGGTAATCCCGTAGGCTTTATTTCTTGATTATTTTCTGACATCGTAATAAGTGGTTTACTTGAACATTTTCCCGCTGGAGCAGAGCTTTTACTAGAAGGCTCCTACTTTTGTAAAACGGGAAGGATATAACTGTTTTCCGCTCCGTAATGTTGCAGTTTTTACTTAAACTTCCGAATACACGCATGAAAATTGCTATCGGCTCCGATCACGCCGGATTTGATTACAAAAAACGCCTGGCCGATTACCTTACCCTGCAAGGTCATCACGTCACGGACTTTGGCACGTACTCCCTTGATTCCGTCGACTATCCGGACTTTGCTCATCCCGTGGCCTCAGCGGTCGAGACGCAGGAAGCGGACTTTGGCGTATTGTGTTGCGGCAGTGGTCAGGGCGTTTGCATTACGGCGAATAAACATCAGGACGTTCGGGCAGCTCTGGTCTGGGGCCGGGAATTAGCCGAACTTTCCCGTCAGCATAACAACGCAAATGTCATTTGCATTCCCGCCCGTTTCATTGCGTATGAAATTGCGGAAACCTGCGTACAAACGTTTCTGGACACTCCTTTCGAAGCCGGTAGACACGCTACCCGCGTTGGTAAAATCAGTTGCTAAACGTGTTCCAAAACGAAACGAGGCCCGACTTCTGATTCGGGCCTCGTTTCGTTTTAAGCGTGTATTTTGCGGTAGATTCCCTTATCGATTTGCTCGTACTGCCGGGCCAGAGCGGGAATGCGTTTGAAAAGCGTTGGAGCCAGATTACGGCGGTCAATCAGGTACTCCGGCGGGTCTTTCTCAAAGTTTCGGAGGATATTGATGACGTTGTTGTAATTGTTCAGATTTTCCAGATCGAAACGGGCCAGATTCCAGTTCAGATAGGCCGTTGCCGGGTAATTTTCGAGGTATTCACCCATGCCATCGCCCAATACCAGAATTCGTTTGTTTTTAATCTCACTGGGTAAGCGTACGGGTTGTACGGTCAGATTTTCCAGTTTCAGAATCGTATTGGAAAAGGCCGGTAACAGGGTCAAATAAAACAAAATCCCGACTCCTCCTACAAAGATTACAAACATCATTTCTGGAATCCATCTGCGGCGAGTATAGGTCTCAAAGAAGTAGACACTAAAAAAGGCCAGACCGGGCGTGAAAATGACAAACTGCATGGGAGCCAGATAAGCCATCAGCCCCACCGAGAGCAGACAGGCTCCCAGGTACAAAGCCATCACCTGTTGTACCCGCGATTGGAAATTCGTATAGCGTCCGTGTTTGAGAATTTGTAGAAAGCCCAATCCAGCCAGTATGACGGGTAAAATGAGTACTGTAATCAGGGTTTGAAAATCATTTAGATCGTATTGGCGGATCTGGAAAATGATACTGAGAAAATTCCGGGTAAAAGCATCGTACCGACCATCCAGATAAAAATAGAGGTTCACAATGACCAGCGGAAAGAGAAACCCGAGGATATTCATGATGTGCTGGCGGAAGCTCGCACCGCTATACAGGAGTAAGGCTAGTACTGCCCATAGAATAAACACCATACAGGGTGGGTAAAACAGCGTAGCTATGCCAATGTAGAAGCCCACTTCCAATAATTCATCCCGAATGCCTTCCCGATCCAGTTGCTTGAGCATGGTGCCCAGAGCCAGTAAGAGGAAGGTAGTGGCAAGCAGAGCTGGTGAGAGTGTCGTGTAATCGAACGAAAGATTCATCAATACCAGATAGATAAACCCCGGTACGTAATTCCGATCCGCAAAGACACTTTGCCGACTCATAATCAGATTGAAATAAATCATCTGAAAAGCGGCTATCGCGTAAGCCACAAAGTGATACATGACTTCGGAACGACCGAAAATCCAGTGCAGACCCGCATAGACCGCCGCCGCCATGGGAGCCGTACTATCCCAGATGCCATCGTACAGGCCGTGCCCCTTACTGAGTTGTTCGCCCAGCAACGTCCATTGCATTTCAGGAATCAACAAAGGGGTGGTGCCCATCAGGACCGGCAGGCGGACCAGAAACAGAATTACTAATAGTACGAAGAGCTGATAGGCCGCATTGACCCGGAAAAAACTAAGCAAGATTGTAAAGCGTTTTATATCTGAATGAATCGGCCATTGGCTTGATTCTTTAATTCATCTCTTACGAGCAGAAAAGGCCTGATTGTAACAGGTGCAGTCCGGATAACGGAACGGCCTGGCGTTCCATTTGGCACTTCTAATCCTTTGCTTCTTCTGTAATTCTATGGTAAAATTAACTACTCTATTCCGAAACCTCTGCGATCCTTCCTAAACTCACGGGGAAAATTCGGATATTTGCGGGGTTCGGGATGAGTTTAACCCCGGAGAGGCCTTCCTCTCCCTAGACGAATGGTATGGAATCGAAACGACAACAAAAATTTGCCCGGCAAATACAGAAAGACCTGGGAGATATTTTTCAACGGGAAATGCAGAGTCAGTTTGGGAATGCGTTTATCACCGTTACGGACGTGAAAGTAAGCCCCGACTTGGGCATTGCCCGGGCGTATCTGAGTTTTCTGTTAACCGAAGACAAAGATCAACTGCTGAAAAACATTCAGGACAAAACGAAACACATCCGGCAGATTCTGGCCAATAAGATCCGGAATCAGGTACGGATTATTCCAGAGTTACAGTTCTTTCTGGATGACACCTCCGAGTACGCGGCTAAAATGGATGCCCTGTTTGCGGGAATCACCATTCCGCCCGCTACTGACGAGCCCGAAGAAAAATAAGTACGGGTCTGATCCGGTTTTATCCGTGGATAAAACCGGATCTTTTTATATTTCTTCCCTACCCTTTTGAAGTTCAGGCATGAATCTGGCCTTTCTAGTTGCCCGCCGTTATTTTCTTACCAAGAAAAAAACCTCGTTTATCAACCTTATCGCCATTATCTCCATGCTGGGTGTATGCATTGGTACGATGGCTTTAGTGGTGGTTCTGTCCGTGTTTAATGGACTGGAAGACTTTAACCGGCAGCTTTTTAAAACCTTTGATGCTGATTTACGGATCGTACCCGCCAGTGGCAAGAATTTTCGGGTAACGGATTCGCTCTGGACGGAACTTAAGAAAATTCAGGGTATCAAGCACATCACACAGGTATACGAAGAAAATGCCCTGGTTCAGTATGGAGATCAGCGAACGGTAGTAACCATCAAGGCGATGGACGATAATTTACAGTCGCATCCGGAAATGGATACGGCCCGTATCGCCGGAAGTCTGATCCTCCAACAACAACAGCAAAATTTTGCCGTACTCGGCATTGGCGTGGCCCGTATGCTGGGTTTAAGACCGGAAGATCCGCTGACGCCGCTGGAAATCTGGTACCCTCGCAGAAACGCTAACCTGGCGGCTCCCGGCCTGGATGCCTTCAATCAGGCGAACATTCAGCCGGGGGGAATTTTCAGTATTGAGCAAACCTTTGACGATCAGTACGTTTTTGTGCCCCTGCGATTTGCGGAAGATTTATTCGAAACGGATGGTAAACGTACGGCTCTGGAATTACAATTACAATCAGGCGTAGCCGTCGAATCAGTACAGAAGCAGGTAAAAACGGCTTTAGGTTCGACGTTCAAGGTACAAAACCCCGACGAGCAACACGCCAGTTTGTTCCGAGCTATTCAGATTGAAAAGCTTTTTGTGTTTATAACCCTGACGCTCATTGTCGCCATCGCTTCCTTTAATATCTATTTCTCTCTATCGATGCTGGCCATCGAGAAAAAATCCGATGTGGCAACCTTGCTGGCTTTAGGAGCCTGGCCCGGACTGATTCGGCGGATTTTCCTGACTGAAGGAGCCCTGGTGGGCTTCAGTGGGGCTTTGGTAGGTTTGCTGGCGGGTATTGGCATTTGCTCGTTACAGCAGGAATATGGTCTGGTAAAAATGGAGCTGGTCGGTTCACTGGTCGATGCGTATCCCGTTCGGATGCAGATGTTCGATCTGGTTGGCGTCACCGTTGCCATTATCATCATTACGCTGGCGGCCTCCTGGATGCCCGCCCAGAAAGCCGCCAAGCAGGAACTTTAGGAATTACTGCTGAAGAAAACTGATTTCCTTTATACCGAAATACCGGATGCCGCTTTCCGTTTCGACCTCGAGTTGCCCGTTGTCAGCAATGCCGCTGATTTTACCCGCAAAGACTTTACCCGTTGTATCCTGATACGGATGCCAGGTTTGATACCGATACAGGCGTTGCAGGTATTCCTGGCGTTGCTGTAAATGATCGCCTTTTCTTAACTGTAGATAGCGGGTTTCCAGGTTCACACAGAGCTGGTTCAGGAGTTTTTCAAGCTGAAACTCCCGACCCGTAACCTGTCGAACTGACGTGGCCGTAGGTATACTGAACTGCAGTTGATTGATGTTTACACCAATTCCTACGACAGCCCCGGTCAACGTACTTCCCATCAGGGAATTTTCGATCAGAATACCCGTCAGTTTTTGATCCCTGTAATACAAATCGTTGGGCCATTTTATGCGTACGCCTTCTCCCAGCAAATGGGACAGAAAGTCGTGCACCCCCAGGGCAATGGCAATACTCAGCCGAAACTGCTGCGGAGCCTGCAGAAAAACGGGTCTGAGGATAAAAGAAAAGGTCAAATTTTCGCCCACATTGGCAACCCAGCTACTGCCGCGTTGTCCTCGCCCGCCAGTCTGTTCATCCGTAATGATCAGAAGGCCCTCGGGAGCTTCTTCGCGTAAATAATCGGCGGCTAGGTCATTGGTAGAATGACAACTTGGCAGATATATAATTTTTTGACCTATAAATTCGGTGTTTGGATAAGATTTGTACAATTATTTTTAGTTTTAAGGGAGGAAATTTACGAATCTAGCGTTATATACGTGTCAGATGAAGTACAAGTCCTAATTTTAAGCGTACTTCGTAATCTTAATATTAAACTCTTCGATTCGTTATGCTGAACACAGATTTATTCTGTCAGCCGCTAACGGTAATCTTTTAACGAATGATTGAAACGGCTCAACGCGTCAAAGAAAATGACATCCCGGCGGATGAACTCTGCCAACTCGTGGTGAAGGGCATGCAGGAGAAAAAAGCCCAGAATATTGTGGTTTTAAATTTAAAAGGCGTCAAAAATGCCATTGCGGATTACTTTGTCATCTGCTCTGGTAAATCAGACACGCAAATTGACGCTATTGCTGATTCCATTGACGAAGAGGTGCACAAGAATACGGGTGTGAACCCCTGGCATCGTGAAGGAAAAAGCCAGAAAGAATGGATCCTGATCGATTATGTCGATGTAGTGGCACACGTCTTTAAACAGGAAAGACGAGATTTTTATCGTCTGGAAGAGCTTTGGGGCGATGCTGAATTTACGGTTATCGAAGACGAAGCCTGATTTTAGCCGTTCACCCTGATTTTTCTGCCATTCGACCCAAGCTGAATCGTCTGACGAAACCATTCATTCATCTTGTGGATTACACTTTTACTAATTAACTGGTTTTACCGCCAGAGTGATCATCGCCGGGTTCCGATTCGGCATCCAAGCAAGAAAGACAGAATATGGCTGAAGAAACCCCAAATAAACCCAAATTACCTAAACCTCCCCGCCGACCAGGTTTTCAGGGCTGGCTTGTAGCGGGATTGGTGGTTGCGATCATTGCGATTATGTTCGTAAGTAAGAGCAGTGCAGTGCAAAGAATTAAGATGAAACAATTCTTTGAAATGGCTGCGAAAGGTGAAGTAGAACAAACCGTGGTTGTCAATGACAAACTGGTGGAAGTTACCCTGACCCGGGAAGCCTTGCAGAAACCTGAATACCGAGGTCTGACCAATCAGAAATCGTATTTTCCTTCGACGCCAGGACCCCATTTTGCTTTTCCCATTCCGTCGACCGAAATTTTTAATGACGATGTAAAGGAGTTTAACAAAGCACACCCGACTGCCCCCATTGACTATACCGTGGATGAGCGGGCCGGACTCGTGGAATTTTTCTCCAGCTGGGGTTTCCTGATTCTGATCGTAGTTACGATGTACTTTATGATGAGTCGCATGGCTGGCGGTGCTGGTCCGGGTGGACAAATCTTCAATATTGGTCGTTCGCGGGCTACGCTTTTCGATGCGGAAAACAAAGTCAAAATTACATTTGACGATGTAGCAGGTCTCGACGAAGCTAAAGAAGAGATTAAGGAAATTGTTGAATTCCTTAAAAATCCGAAGAAGTTTACGGACCTTGGGGGTAAGATTCCTAAAGGAGCCCTATTGATTGGCCCTCCAGGTACGGGTAAAACCTTGTTGGCAAAGGCTGTTGCAGGTGAAGCGGGTGTACCTTTCTTCTCCCTGTCAGGTTCTGACTTCGTGGAAATGTTCGTAGGGGTAGGTGCCGCTCGGGTACGTGACCTCTTCAAACAAGCGAAAGAAAAAGCTCCCTGTATTATCTTTATCGATGAGATTGATGCGGTAGGTCGGTCACGGGGCCGGGGTGCCATGCCCGGAGCTAATGACGAACGGGAAAATACCCTGAACTCGTTGTTAGTAGAGATGGATGGTTTTGCTACGGATTCCGGTATCATTATCCTGGCCGCTACCAACCGTCCGGATGTATTGGATTCTGCCTTGATGCGTCCCGGTCGTTTTGATCGTCAAATCTCGATTGACAAACCCGATATTATTGGTCGGGAGGCTATCTTCAAAGTACACATGTCGAGCCTGAAACTGGCTCCGGATGTAGTTGCCAACAAGCTGGCCGCTCAAACCCCTGGTTTTGCTGGTGCTGAAATCATGAACGTTTGTAACGAGGCGGCTCTGATCGCTGCTCGGAAAAACAAACAGGCCATTGATATGCAGGATTTCCAGGATGCAATGGACCGGGTGATTGGTGGTATGGAGAAGAAAAACAAGATTATTTCTCCGCACGAAAAGAAAATTGTGGCCTATCACGAAGCGGGTCACGCCGTTGCAGGCTGGTTCCTTGAACACGCCGATCCGCTGGTAAAAGTGACGATTGTGCCCCGTGGTGTGGCTGCTTTAGGTTACGCTCAGTATTTACCAAAGGAACAATTCCTGTACCGTACCGAACAGCTCCTCGACGAAATGTGTATGACGTTAGGTGGACGGGCGGCCGAGGAAGTAGTTTTCGGTAAAATTTCCACGGGTGCTTTAAGTGATCTGGAGCGTGTGACGAAAATGGCCTACTCGATTGTTACCGTATACGGTATGAACGAAAAACTGGGTAACATTTCGTTTTACGATTCAAAAGGCAATAACGAATACTCGTTTAACAAGCCTTACTCGGAAGAAACGTCTCGTATCATTGACGAAGAAGTACGGATGATCGTAGACGCAGCTTACGAACGCACGAAAGGACTGTTACGCGATAACATTCAAGCTTTAGAAGTAATCTCTCAGCAACTGTTGACGAAAGAAGTACTCTTCCAGTCTGACTTAGAAGAACTGATTGGCAAACGTCCGTTTGAGCAGGAAACTTCTTACCAAGCGTATATGAAGGGCAAAAACGGTACGCCAGCTGATAAAGAATCAGCTCCTACCGAGATTCCTCAGGATGCTGCTCCTGACAACTCAGAAGTAGTTCCAACGGAACAAGCCTAAGTTTCTCAGTAAAAAACGTCTCTCTGAATACTCGGAGAGACGTTTTTTTATGCTTTCAAGGTTCGTTGTACGAATTCACTAATGGCCTTCTATCTTTGTAGCTTCATTTAGCAGCAGCCCGTTGCTGCTGTTTCCTGTTCTAATGAACGATATTCAACTCCTTCCCGGAAAGAAAATTTTCTTTGCTTCCGACTTTCATTTGGGCAGTGCCCCCCTTTCTAAAAGTGCCGAACGTGAACGTACCGTAGTACGCTGGCTTGAGCAAATCCGCCCGGAAGCTCAGGTACTGTTTTTAGTAGGCGATATTTTTGACTTCTGGCACGAATACCGCGAAGCCGTACCGAAAGGATACGTTCGTTTTTTAGGAAAATTAGCTCAATTACGGGATGAAGGCGTTGAAATTCATCTATTTACAGGCAATCACGATTTATGGATGCGGGATTATTTTCCGAAGGAATTTGATATTCCCGTTCATCGAAACCCGATTGCTTTTCGTGTAACTAGTAATCAAAGTACAAAGCGTTTTTTAGTCGGTCATGGGGATGGCTTAGGTCCCGGCGACTGGGCCTACAAACGAATCCTAAAGCCAGTCTTTACCAATTCGTTTCTTCAGTTTTTGTTTCGCTGGCTGCATCCTGACGTAGGGATTACGCTGGCTTACCGCTGGGCCCGGCATTCGCGAGCCTCTAAAGCTGGTAGACCCGAGGAGTTTTTCCGAAGTGACGAAGCGGAGTTGATTTTTCAGTATTGCCGTGAAATCGAAGCTCAATCTCATCACGATTACTACATCTTCGGTCATCGGCATTTGGTTTTGGATATGGAGGTTTCTGCTACTAGCCGATATCTCAACATTGGCGAATGGATTTACACGCAGTCGTATGGTTATTACGATGGAGAACAGTTTACCATGGAAATATTCGAGAATGATCCGGCCCTATTAGTCCCTGCAAATAAGAAATAGTTGATTGATAGCTGTCCATGGGTTGTACCCATGGCTAATGAGATTAAACCCCTTCGGGGCTGGTAGCTTGTTAACCCCGGAGGGGTTCAATGTCATTAGCCCCGCATGCAATGCGGGGAAGAAGTCAATACGTCTACCAATCAAGTCCAAAGAAAAAACCAACGAAGTCTCGCTGGTTTTCCTACTGTTTTCTAACACAAGTTACTAATTACTGCCCTGATTCACCCGTCCAGCTTCACTTTCCAGACCGGTACTGCGGCGACGGGAAGCCTGAATTTTAGAGTTTCCGAAGCGATACGAGAAGGTTAAGTTCGCTACCCGGTTCTCCCACTTATTCCGAATTTGCATATCTACGTTGCCAAACACGAAGCTTCCCCGGAATTGTTGCGACCAGAAAATATCGCGTACATTCAGCTTTAAGCTAGCTTTCTTATCCCAGAATTGTTTCTGTACCCCCACGGAAACCTGCCACATCGGCTCGCCTTTGATCGTACCTTCCAGAAACCCGCTCATGTAGAAACCGCTGATTTCTGCCGACCAGTTTTTAGGAAGCGTAAACTGGTTTTGCGTATTAAAGGTGGTCGTTACGATGCGTCCGTCAAATTCACCTCCATTAAGCAAGCCAACGAAGCGATTCCGGTTCACATTAAGGTAGTTGATGCTCATCCATTTTTTCGTGATAGGGATATTGGCCGAGATCGCTACGCCGTAGTTTTCGCGGAAACCAAAGTTTTCTTTGTTGATAAAGGTGGTACGAGCGGCATCGTCCTGACGTAAAACTTCGGTAATGATTCCATTCGAACGTCCGTAATTTAAGGTGGTCGTTACGGCTCCCATAAACGTGTGCGTCACTTCAGCTACGTGCGAGAATTGGGGTCTCAGGTACGGATTTCCCTGCTGATAGGTGTACAAATCAAGGAAGTACAGAAAGGGATTTAAATCCTCGTAATCAGGGCGATCGATGCGATAGCTATACGAAAAGCCTACGGTATTCTTCTTATTCAATTCCTGACGCACGAACACACTCGGGAACAGGTTCAGATAGTTCCGGCGAAAGCTCGTGTCTGACGTCACCTGATTCCCCTTCATCACCGTTTGCTCGCCACGCAGACCGAGTTGAACCGAGGTTTTCTTGATTTGCGTACTGTAGTTCAGATACGCGGCATTGATGTTTTCTCTGTAAATAAACTGGTTCGTACGACCGGGATCCACACGGGGTGCTTCTCCCTGCTGAATGGTGAATTTCATGTTGTTATCCGTCGTAACGAAAGCCGTTTTCAGACCGGCTTCCATTTTGGAATTTTTACTGAACGGATGCGTGTAATCTACCTTTGCTGAATAAATATCCACGATGCCCTTGGTATTACCTACGTCGAAGCGGGGGATTTCCAAATCTACTCCCGCTGGATTCACCGTCGTAATTTTGTACCGCTGATCCGAGCGATTATCGTACCGGGCGTAGTCAACATCGGCCGTAAATTCCTTACCCGTTGAATCAATGGTATGTTTCAAATTCAGGTTGGTCGTCAGGCTTTTCCAGGTATTATCAAAGTCCTGACCCGTCGTTGTGGTTTTTTCCAGTACGCTGGTGCCTCTGTAAATTTTGGTGACGTTATCGCCTATACTACCCCAGCTTCCGGCATTTACATTCATTAAGACCCCAATCGTCGTCTTTTTCGAAGCAAAATAATCGGCCCCCAGTTTTACGTTATTGTTGTGATTTCGGGTCGTATTCTCGGCAAACTGATCGTACAAAGCCGTCACCTCATCGCCCGAACGGAACTTGCGAACAATCGACTGATCCCGCCAATTTTTACGAGCCCCGCCCGAATAATTACCAAAGACATTCCATTTGTTCTGACGATAGTTCAGGTTCAGACTACCATTTGCTTTGGGGTTCAATCCGTATCCAAAACCTAAGCTAGCCGAGCCATTCAAACCTGCGTTCTGGTTTTTCTTGGTCCGAATATTGATGATCCCGGCATTACCAGCCGCATCGTATTTGGACGATGGATTGGTCATAATCTCAATTTTCTCCAGTTGATTCGCCTGCGTATTGCGGAGTAAATTAGCCAGATCTTCGTTGGACAGGTACGTAGGCTTCCCATCAATCATCACCCGTACCTGAGCTTTGCCCTTCAGCGAAATATTACCGTCGCGGTCTACCGTTACGCCCGGAGCACGTTCGAGTACTTCCAGAGCGGTATTTCCAGCCGCCACAATGCTATTTTCGACGTTGACAACCGTCTTATCGATTTGCTGTTCAATAAAAGGTTTGGCCGCAGCTACTCGTACCTCCTTCAGATCCTGCGAAGCAGGCTCCATTACTAAAGCAGCCAGTTTCACACTCGGTGATTCCGCATTCAGTACGAACGGCGGCGTTGTCTTTTTAGCAAATCCTACCTGCGTAAGCGTCACCAGGTAACGGCCTTCCGCCAGCCCTTCAATTTCAAAGGTACCATTGGCATCGGCTACTCCCCCCTTAGCCAAAGTCGAATCTTTGGCTTTGAGTACCATGATGGTAGCGAATTCAACGGCCTTTCCTGATACATCCGTAATCTTGCCCGATATGCTTCCCTGGAAGGGTTTCTGGGCAAATCCCAAGCCTATACCGGCTAGTAGAAAAGTTAGGATACATAGAATAGTTTTCATGGCTTTGATGGTAAGGAGACAGATAGAATTGGATGTTTTAATCTCGTTGATGACCCAAAGATGCGAGTCGAATGAAGTACTATGCAATACAAGCTACTATGAATTGCACAATAATCGGATGAACGGTAAAAAAGAGGGGATCAATTGAAGAACTAGAGGGGATAACTAATGGATGCAAAAGCCCCGGATGACGTTGCACGCCTCATCAAATATTTCGAAAAAGAAAAGTCCGGTAGTCGTTCTAGCGATTACCGGACTTGGATCCTATCGGAATGATTATTCTTCCTTACGGGGAGCTTTTTCTTTTTCTACGGAGATATTCAACTGCGTGGGGTCATCCATGACCTTACCCACATCCCGAATGAAGCGAATCACTTTGCCAAATCCACTTCTGGGTTTTTCCCGGGGTGGCACTTCTTCCTCTACTTCAATTCGCAGCTTGGTGGGATTGTCAATGACCTTACCCGCATTTTTGATAAACGTTACTACCTTGGAAAGTCCACCTTCGGACTCTTCCTGTAGAACTGATTCAGAAGCTTTTTTACGCTCAGACGCTTTGCTTTGACCCATAGCGGTCAATCCAAAGCCAAACACAAAAGACAAAAGAAGTATGCGTTTCAACATGAGCGGGTACTTTCGAAAATACAAACTTAAAATTCAGTCCTTACAAATACGTCACCATTCATCATTTTTAGCAACTTTTATTTTAATTTTTTACAAAAAAAGCCTGTTTCGAACAGGTTTTTTTTGTAAAAACAAATAATCTTTTATTCGGTGAAGGTAGCGGCATCGGCCAGAAACTTCTTCAATCCACTATCCGTGAGCGGATGATTCAGTAAGGACGTGATGACGGACAGTGGGCAGGTAGCCACGTCAGCCCCAATCTCAGCACACTTGAGAATATGTACCGGATGACGAATCGATGCCGCCAGTACCTGCGTCAGGAAGCCGTAGTTTTCGTAGATGGATACAATGGATTCGATCAGATCGATACCGTCCATGGAAATATCGTCCAGTCGGCCTACGAAGGGAGAAACGTACGTAGCTCCGGCTTTGGCCGCTAACAGAGCCTGCCCCGCCGAAAATACCAGTGTACAGTTCGTCTTGATTTCCTTGTCAGCAAAATATTTGATTGCTTTTACGCCATCCCGAATCATGGGTACTTTCACCACGATTTTTTCGTCGATTTCCGCCAGCTCCTCTCCTTCCCGAATAATTCCCTTGAAGTCGGTGCTGATTACTTCCGCACTCACGTCCCCGTCTACAATATCACAAATGCTCTTGTAGTGCTTGAAAATGTTGTTTTTACCCTTGATTCCCACTTTGGCCATCAGCGAAGGATTGGTCGTTACGCCATCCAGTACGCCTAACTCGTGGGCTTCCCGAATTTCATCGAGATTGGCCGTATCAATGAAAAATTTCATACGCTACTCTTGGTTATACAGTTTAAAAAGAGGTCCGTTTACTACATTGATCCTGGGTACTCATTTCTTTAAAAGAGGATTCAGGTAAAGGAAGTCCCTCTCTCTTTCTGAGTAAATGAGTAAAAATTACGTCGCAAAACTACGGGAGTTTTTCATACTCCTCCCCTGCTTGGTCTTTGGATTTTGGAAAACCGGAACTCCCTCTCCGGCTTCCCCCATCAATACGCCTAAAAATCTGTTATTTTCGTACAATATTTAATAGTTAACCTCCCATTCTTCTTCCGACTTCTTTCCGAAGCTGGATGTATTTGTTTACAAACCTTATGAAATCATCAAGCCTTGTTCGCTGGTTACTCGTGGTTGTCATTGTTGGCGGCATTGGGTATCTGGTTTATGGCAAATTGAATCGTACTGAACAGAAAAAAGCCGGAAATGAGCGTGCAGGAGGAGGCGGTGGTCCAGCCCGGCCACTTTCGGTGGATGGATACGTAGTTAGTACCGAAAAATTAAGTAACAGTATTGAAACGACAGGTACGCTACAAAGCAACGAAGAGCTTTCGCTACAGCCGGAAATCAACGCCCGGGTCGTGAAAATCTACTTCAAAGAAGGACAGCCCGTACCCAAAGGAGCCCTATTGATTAAACTCTTCGATGCCGATCTTTCTGCTCAGGTACTGAAAGTAAAAACCCAGCGAAAACTGGCTCAGAAATCGCTCGAACGTCTGCAGTACCTGCTCGAACGCGAAGGCGTCAGTAAGCAGGAAGTGGACGTGGCCCAATCCCAGGTTGAAGCCTACGACGCGGATCTGGCCGTAGCCAACGCTCAATTACAACGTACGGAAATCCGGGCTCCCTTTGCGGGCAAGATTGGTCTGCGGTACGTGAGTGAAGGAGCCATCGTTTCGCCCACCACGGTCATCGCCAGTTTTCAGCAAACCAATCCCCTGAAAGTTGATTTCTCGATTCCCGAAAAATATTCGGATGTCGTCCACATTGGCGACGGCGTTCGTTTCAACGTAGCGAGCGAGCGTACGGAATTTCAGGGAAAGGTTTACGCCATCGAACCCAAAATCGACCTGACCACCCGTACCATCAAACTGCGGGCACTGGTACCTAATGCCAACAATCAGCTCCGTCCCGGCCAGTTTGCCAAAGTGAACCTCCAGCTCGGCGAAACACCTGAAGCCTTACTGGTACCCTCACAGGCAATTATTCCGGGTACCAAAGATAAACAGGTGGTCGTTTCCCGCGGGGGCAAGGCTTCGTTCGTAACGGTAGAAACCGGCATCCGCACCGACACCAAAGTACAGGTGGTCAACGGCATTCAGGCCGGAGATACGGTGGTGATCAGCGGTATTCTTCAGATTAAACCGGATGCTCCGCTGAAGATCAGAAATGTAAAAAAGTAGCAGTACGCATTCCTATCTAAACGCACGGAAGAGTGGCACACGTATTTCATAGATCTCTGTGTTTCAGCGGCCTAAATTTCTTCCCGTACTACTGATCTATTGAACTGGTTATAGTGTAAAAGATCCACGTATGAGCTTACCCTCTTTGTCCCTAAGTCGCCCCGTACTGGCCATCGTGATGAACATCATCATTGTGTTGTTCGGCTACGTCGGCTTTACGTTTCTGGGCGTTCGGGATTTCCCGGCGATTGACCCGCCCATTATCAACGTGCGTACCAGTTACGCCGGGCTAACGCCGATATTATTGAATCACAGATTACCGAACCACTGGAAAAAGCCATCAACGGGATTGCCGGGGTACGCTCGATTTCTTCGTCCAGCAGCCAAGGAACGAGTAATATTACCGTTGAATTTAACCTGGAAGCCAACCTCGAAGCGGCCGCTAATGACGTACGTGATAAAGTAGCCCAGGCCCAGCGGCAGTTACCGAATGACCTTGATGCCCCGCCCGTTGTGAACAAGGCGGATGCCAACTCGGACGCCATCATTACGATGACCGTTCAAAGTACGACGCGGAACATTCTGGAAATTAACGATTACGGTACTAACGTTTTGCAGGAACGCCTGCAAACGATTCCCGGCGTCAGTAGCATTCAGATTTGGGGCGAGAAACGCTACGCCATGCGGTTGTGGCTCGATCCGGCTAAAATGGCTGCCTACAACATTACCGGCGTTGATGTACTAAATGCTTTGAATCGGGAAAACGTCGAACTTCCCTCCGGTAAAATTGCTGGTAATGCGACGGAATTAAGTATCCGTACGTTTGGTCGATTGACGACGGAAGAAGAGTTCAACAACATCATTCTTCGCAACCAGAATAGTCAGGTAGTTCGCTTTTCGGACATTGGTGAAGCCGTACTCGGTCCGGAAAACGAAGAAACCGCCATGCGGGGCAACGGCGTCGCCATGATCGGTATGGCGATTGTGCCGCAACCGGGTTCGAACTACGTAGCCATTGCCGACGATTTCTACAAGCGTCTGGAGGAAATCAAAAAGGATTTGCCGAAAGACATCCACCTGGATATTGCTCTGGACAATACGCGTTTCATCAAACGCTCCATTGAAGAAGTTGAAGAAACGCTCTTAATCTCGCTGGTACTGGTTGTTATTATTATCTACCTGTTCTTCCGGGACTGGGCCATCGCCTTCCGCCCCCTGATTGACATTCCGGTATCGCTGGTGGGAGCCTTTTTCATCATGTACATTTTCGGCTTTACGATCAACATTCTGACGATGCTGGCGATTGTACTGGCCACGGGTCTGGTCGTCGATGACGGGATTGTCGTAACGGAAAACATCTTCAAGAAACTCGAAGCCGGTATGCCCCGGATGCAGGCCGCCAAGGAAGGTTCGGAAGAAATCTTTTTCGCCGTTATTTCGACCTCGATTACGCTGGCCTTCGTATTCCTGCCCATTATCTTCCTGGAAGGGTTCGTCGGTCGTTTGTTCCGGGAATTCGGGATTGTCGTAGCCGGAGCTGTATTGATTTCGGCCTTCGTTTCCCTGACGCTAACGCCAGTACTGAACGTGATTATGTCGCGGAAGCAGCACAAAAACTCCTGGTTCTACGACAAAACGGAGCCTTTCTTCCAGTGGATGGACAAAGGTTATCACGATACATTGGCCAGTTTCATGAGAGTAAAATGGCTCGCCTGGGGAATCATCGCGGCTTGTTTTGGTTTAACGTACGTCCTTTTCAATACCATTCAGTCGGAGTTGGCTCCGCTGGAAGATCGTAGTCAGTTCCGTCTGTCCGTTACGGCTCCCGAAGGTACAGCTTACGATTATATGGATGACTACATGAGTCGCCTGACCCAGTTTGTAATCGATTCCGTACCCGAAAAACGAATTGTCATGAGCATTACGGCTCCCGGCTTCTCCGGAGCGGGCTCGGTCAACTCGGGTACCATTCGGATTGGTTTGAAGGAAATCAACGAACGCGAGCGGAGTCAGCAGCAGATTGTGGAGATGATCAACCGGAACACGAAGAATTTCCCCGAAGGAAAAGCTTTCGCCGTTCAGGAACAGACTATTGCGGTAAACCGTCGTGGTGGTCTACCCGTATCCTTCGTTATTCAGCACAATGATTTTGAAAAGCTGAAAGCCATGCTACCGAAATTTCTGGAAGCGGCCAATCAGCATCCTTCCTTGCAAGGGGTAGATATTGACCTGAAATTCAACAAGCCCGAGTTACGCGTGGAAATCGACCGGGCCAAAGCCAGTGAGCTGGGTGTATCGGTAGCCGATATTTCCGAAACCATGCAACTCGCCTACAGTAACCGTCGCTACGGCTACTTCACGCGGAATGGCAAGCAGTATCAGGTCATGGGTGAAGTATACCGCAAGGACCGTTCGCAACCCGTTGACTTACAGACCTTATACGTTAAAAATAGTCGCGGTGAGGCCATTCAGCTGGATAACCTCGTACACATCACCGAATCCACGACGCCTCCGCAATTGTACCACTACAACCGGTACAAGTCTGCGACCATCTCGGCCGGTCTGGCTCCGGGTATGACGATTGCCGACGGGATCAAAGCCATGCAGGCGGTGGCCCAGCAATTGAAGCTGAGTGAGCAGGGGTTTGCTACGGCTTTGACGGGTGCTTCGCGGGATTTTGCTGAAAGTTCGTCGAATACATCTTTCGCTTTCTTACTGGCCCTGGTCTTGATTTACCTGATTCTGGCGGCTCAGTTCGAAAGTTTTCTTGATCCGATTATCATCATGATTACCGTACCGCTGGCCCTGGCCGGAGCTTTGCTTTCACTCTGGCTGTTTGATCAGACGCTGAATATTTTCTCGCAGATCGGTATGATCATGCTGGTGGGTCTGGTTACGAAAAACGGTATTTTGATTGTGGAATTTGCCAACGAGCAACGGAAAGAGGGCCTGAGTAAAGTAGAAGCCGCCATCACCGCCGCTACCATGCGTTTACGCCCGATTTTGATGACCAGCTTAGCCATGGCACTGGGAGCCTTACCGATCGCCTTGTCGCTGGGAGCCGCAGCCACAAGCCGTATTCCACTCGGGATTGTGATTGTCGGTGGTATCATGTTCTCTTTGATGCTGACGCTATACGTCATTCCTGCCGTATACGCGATGATGTCCCGCCGGAAAGACGTCACGCCAACCAAGCAAAATGGCAAGGTAACGGAGCCGGAAATGACGTTAGTGTAATTTGAATTTTATTCAGTAAAGATTTTAATAGATGCGTTGTTCGTCCTGTTGAGACGGCTGATCTTTTAGTCCGTATCGCGAACGCCACT